>CAYWBX010000194.1:0-6456 GCA_964456015.1 uncultured Hyphomicrobiaceae bacterium
ATTTCGATTTTCTCCAGGTTTTCAAATAACTTGCCGGCCCGCGAGCGGTGACGGCACGGCGCGAGGTGATCCTCGCCGCCGGCGCCATCGGCAGCCCGCAGCTCCTCGAGGTGTCGGGCATCGGAAACGGCGAAATCCTTGCGAAACACGGCATCACGGTGCGCCACGAGCTCAAGGGGGTCGGCGAGAACCTGCAGGACCATCTGCAGATCCGCTGCGCCTACAAGGTCGAGGGCGTGGCGACGATGAACGAGCAGTACCAGAGCTACGTAAAGCGCGCGAAGATCGGCCTCGACTATCTCCTCTTCCGGCGCGGGCCGATGACCATGTCGCCCTCGCAGCTCGGCTGCTTCACGCGCTCCGATCCGGCCCGCGAGACGCCGAACATCCAGTATCACGTCCAGCCGCTGACGCTGCCCAAGTTCGGCGATCCGCTCGACCCCTTCCCGGCGTTCACCGCCTCGGTCGCGAACGTGCGTCCGACGAGCCGCGGAAGCGTGCACATCGTCTCGCCGAACCCCGACGTGGCGCCGGCGATCCGCCCCAATTACCTGGCGACCGAGGACGACCGCCGCGTTGCCGCCGACAGCATTCGCGTGACGCGCCGCATCGTCTCGATGCCGGCCTTGCAGAAGTACCGGCCGCAGGAGTTCCGCCCCGGCCCCGAGATCGACGGCGACGAGGCGCTTGCGAAGGCGGCGGGCGACATCGCGACGACGATCTTTCACCCCGTTGCGACGTGCATGATGGGGCCGGGAGACAACGCAGTGGTCGACCACCGCCTCAGGGTGAAGGGGCTCGAGGGCCTGCGCGTCATCGATGCCAGCGTGATGCCGGCGATCACCTCGGGCAACACCAACGCGCCGACGATGATGATTGCGGAGAAGGGCGCAGCCATGATCCTCGAGGATGCGCGGGGATAAGACGCGGGCGGCGCTTGCGAATGCGCGCATCGACCGGAAGCGGGGTCGTGGGGCTCGAATTCGGACTCCGCTGTCGGGACGGGCGGCGGCACCGGCGCTCCTGAAGGACCACGGCCTGCGAAGGTCCGATTTCGGTCCGGAAGAGACGCCGACCGCCGCACTGGCCGGCACGGCGCATGGCATTCGCATCAGTAATCCAATCCGGAAGGCGTTTTGATCGGATTGGACTAGCGTGATAGGGTTCGCCGATCAGATCCGCCGACTGTGCCTTCCTGCAGGAGCGCCGCCATGGTCCGCGCGCTGTTGTTAGTGCTGGTCTTCTTCGTCCTGGAGTCAGGCAACGCCGGCCACGCGCAGCAAGACCGCAGCATCGTGCTCATCCTGGATGCGTCCGGGAGCATGAACGCCAAGCTTCCCGGCGGCGGGACGCGGATCGACGCCGCCAAGGCGGCGGTCGGCCAGTTCCTGGCGAAGCTCGACCCCAACACGCGCATCGCCTATCGCGTCTATGGCCATCAATCGCCAACCAAGGCGCGCGACTGCCGGGACACCCAGCTGATGGTCGGCTTCGCTCCCGCCGGCCAGAATCGCGGCGCGATCCTCGCCAAAACCGACGCCATCAGGGCGCAGGGCTACACGCCAATCACCCACGTCCTTGAACTCGCCGCCGCCGACGTCCGCAACGAACCGGGCCGGCATGTCGTGGTGCTCATCAGCGACGGCAAGGAGACATGCGAGGGCGATCCGTGCGCCGCCGCCAAGGCGCTGGCGGAGGCCGACGCCAGTCTTGTGGTCCACACCATCGGCTTCAACGTCGACGTGGCGGCGCGCTATCAGCTGCAATGCGTCGCAAAGGTTGCACGCGGCACCTATTCGGACGCTGCGGGCGCGGCCGACCTCGGGGCGAAGCTCGGCGAAGCCGCCGCGAGGGCGCCGCCGCCGCAGCCGGCGCAGACCAAGACGACGCTCACGATCGTGACGCCGAAGCCGGGCAAGCTGCAGATCCGGAATGCCGATGCCCAACGCGGCCACACCGTGACCGATGCCGCGACCGGCAAGGAGTATCCGAAGATGAGCGCGTTCCGCTCGGTCATCGACCTGCCGGCCGGCGTCTATAACGTGACGTTCGGCCCGACGGTGTGGAAGAGCGTCGAAGTGAGAGCCGGGGAGACGACCGTGCTCGACCCAGGCATCATCGAAATCAAGAACGCGGCGCCATCGGGCCACAAGGTGCTCGACTGGGAAACCGGCGTCGAGGTGGGCAATATCTCGTCGTTCGGCAGCCGGCTGTCCGTCCTTCCCTCGACCTTCACGATCACGTTCGGCGGCGCCGAGTGGCGGAACGTCGAGGTCAAGGCCGGAGAGCGCAAGGTTCTCAATCCAGCTGTCATCGCCGTCAAGGGAGCGAGCAGCGCCGGCCATTATGTGTTCGCAGAGGACGGCACGCTTGTCGGCAAAGTTTCTCAGTTCGCAAGCCAGATCCCGGTGCCGCCCGGCAAGTACACGATCGAGGTCGGCGGTCAGAAGGTGCCGCTCGAGCTCGTTGAAGGGCAGGTCATGGAGATCAACCTGAAATAGGGGCAGCCCGCGGGCGCGTAGGCAAATGAGAGGCGCGCCCGCGCGCACCGTTTCTGCGAGCACGCCTCCTGGAACGAAACGGATTGCTACACCGGGCCGGCATTATTTCGATCGAAGAACGAGCAGCCAGTCCTCATAGCCGGAGGCGTTTTTTCCCGGCGTCTCGAAGGCATGCGCCCTGCCCTTCTGCGAGGGAACGTCGCTAGCGCTCACTTCGCGACCGTCGGACGGATCGATCCATGCCGCGCTGATGACCGGCCCGCGCAGTCTCGCAAGATCGACCGAGATCTCGCGGTTCGTCGGAATATACACGATCACAAGGGATGCATCCGCGGTCCTGGCGGCCACCGCGCGCTCAAACTGCGCGCCGCGTCCCCCGGTCAGCAGGCCCGAACTCGGCTCCGGTTCGAGCGTCCACCACGGAATGCTTTCGAAGAACGAGCGCAGCGGCGCCATGCTTCGCGAGCCCGGGCTCGACAGTGCCTCACGCCATTTCATCGGCGGAGGGTAGATCGGCGGCCCGTCGAAATGCCAGATCGGATTGTTGCCGAACACATGACCAAAGGCCCCGGTCAGAAGGGCATAATAGGCCTGCGCCCGCATCCTCTGCTGGTGGCCGGTGTCGGTCTCGAATTCGTACCTGCTCTCCATCAGAAAGAACGGCATCTTCTCGGGCCGCAGATACTGCCTCAGGCTGGCGGCGTAGACCGGGCCGTAGGTGTAGACGTTATTCACGTTGAGCCACGGCGCGTCCTTCCAGTATTCGATGGCCGCCGTCTCCGGCGCGCAGTGCGCGGTATGAAGGCCGTCGCCCGCAAACTTGCGAATGCCGTCGGCGATGGCATGAACGACGTCCTTCTGCGGCGGATCATAGTCGCCGGCATGCGTCCAGAGGATGTTCGTGAAGTTGGCGTACCGGCGGCCCAGGTACTCCCCGTACTGGCGGAGCCGGTCGGAGCCGTTCGCGATGATGGCCTTGTACCAGCCCTCGTCTCCGCCCCGGAAACCGAGATAGGCGGGCGCCAGCAACACCAGGAAGCCGCGTTCTTCGGCGCGCTTGAGCACCCAGTCGGCGTGCGCGAAATAAGCCTCCGTAGGCCTGCTGAAATCGGCCATCCGGGACGGCCAGCTGCCCTCGAGTTCGAACGGCTTGGCGCCATAGACGTTGGCTGGCGGCTTGGCCGCGAACTTATGCTCGATGAGATTGACCAGAATGGTGTTGAAGCCGCGCGCCTCCCTGTCCGCCAGATACCTGTCGGCGTCCTCGCGACTGAGCTGGGCGATCAGCGACCAAGCCGTGTCGCCGTGCATAAAGAACGGGCGGCCGCGGGCGTCGACGAGATACCGCTTGCCGGGCTCCACACGCAGCGGAAACGCCGCCTTCGGCCATTTGCCGTCTGGCGTGACCGTCGCCGGCTGCGAAAACGCGGGTGGCCCGGCAAACAGGGCGCTCATCGCCGCGCTGACGGCCGTCGCCAGCAGGAGAATGGCTGCCCGACGCCTGCCGGCCGACCGGATCGGCCGGAGCGGCGCAGATGCGCTGGTCCGGGATTGCGCGTGGGGCGCCGCGCCCGGACTTCCGGACAACGAAAGGACGCAGTCCTCCACGAAACGCCGCAGGTCACAGCCTGCCGGACGAAGCCGCACCGCACGCGAAAGAAAGGCCAGAACGCTTGCGAGCCACATCGCCGGTCTGTGCGGGCCGGCCTCGCCGGAGCAGCTCATCATTGGCCTCGTTACTCGCCCACCATTGCGGGTCGAGGTGTAGCAGGCCGCCGACACGGCGTCCGTTGCGTCGGCACGGGACAGTAAACCGACCGCCCGTTCCTGCATCCCTGCGCACCCGCCGTCACTCCTTTGGGCACAGGGATATGCGGCCGCCGGCCGCGCAGCCCCTGCCCCCACGCCGCGGGCGTCGGGTGGCGAGACCACAGGCCCCGTCCCGACTTCGTTTGTTCAGCGATACGCGCGCCGGGGCCGGGCCGCAGAGATGGCATGAGATCGCTTCGCATCTCGCCGCCCTGGATATGCTAGGTTCTGGCTGCCCGAGGGGAGCACAGCAGCCTCCCGGGGGCCTTCAAATCGTTCTCTGCCACCGTGCCATCCATGCCCCTCATCGACCCGCGCCAGATCGACTTCCTGCTCGATGATGTGCTCGGGCTCGATCAGATACTCGCACTGCCCGCATTTCGCGCGCACGATCGCGCGGGCGTCGCGCAAGTTCTGGCGACGGCGGAAAGGCTCGCCGTCGAAGCTTTCCTGCCGAGCTATGCCCGACTCGACGCCAACGAGCCGGTGATGGAGAACGGTCGCGCCGTCCTGCCGAACGAGATCGCGGAGGCGCTCGACGCCTACCGGAATGCCGGGTTCTTCGGCATGACGGCGGAGCCGGAGCACGGCGGACTCGGGCTGCCCCGGCTCGCCGCCAATGCCGCGTTCCTGTGGTTCCAGGCGGCCAACGTGTCGATTGCCAACTACGCGCTGCTCACGATGAGCGCGGCCGAACTCCTCGCCCGGCACGCGAGCGCGGAGCAGAAGGCGCGCTACATGGCGCCGATGATCGAGGGCCGCTTCCTCGGCACGATGGCGCTTTCCGAACCCCACGCGGGCTCCTCGCTCGGCGACCTCACGACGACGGCGCGGCCGCGGCCCGACGGCACATATGCCCTTCGCGGCACGAAGATGTGGATCTCGGGTGGCGAGCACGACATGGCCGAGAACATCGTGCACCTGATGCTCGCAAGGATCGCCGGCGCGCCGGCCGGCGTCAAAGGCATCTCGCTCTTCATCGTGCCGCGTCGGCGGCTTGACGCGGCAAACCGGCCCGCGCAGTGGAACAACATCGCGCTCGCCGGCCTCAATCACAAGATGGGCCAGCGCGGCACCGTCAACACCATTCTCAACGTCGGCGAGAGCGGCGAGACGATCGGCGAAATCGTCGGCGCGCCGGGTGAGGGTCTCGCCGCCATGTTCACGATGATGAACGAGGCGCGGATCGGCGTCTCCATGGGGGCGGTGGCCCATGCCAGCGCCGGCTTCCTGCATTCGCTCGCCTATGCGCGCGAACGCCGGCAGGGACGGCGTCCCGACGCGAAGGACCCGGCAAGCCCGCAAGTGCCGCTCACGGAGCACGCGGACGTGCGGCGGATGCTCTTGCAGCAGAAGGCGGCGGCGGAGGGCGGGATGGCGCTCGGGCTCCATCTGGCGCGGCTCGCCGATCTCAAGGCAGCAGCGGAAGATGCGCCCGCCCGCACCGATGCGGCGCTGCTGCTCGATCTGCTGACGCCCGTGTTCAAGGCGTGGATCTCGGAAGAATGCCTGACCGCCAACTCCCACGCGATGCAGGTGCTCGGCGGAGCAGGCTACACGCGCGACCATCCGCTCGAGCAGCACTATCGCGACAACCGGCTCAACCCGATTCACGAGGGAACGAACGGCATTCAGGCGATCGACCTCACCGCCCGCAAGCTCGCCCTCGCCGACGGCCGCGCCCTGCGTCTTCTCCTCGCCGACATGCGCGCAGGCCTTGCCGCGGCAACGGGTACCGGCGCCTTCGACCCCGATGAGCTTGCAGGTCTCGGACGGCTCTTCGACACGCTCGAGGAGGCCGCTCAGCAGCTTTCCGCGCTGCGCGCCCAGAAGGGAGCCCGCGAGGCGCTGGCGCGCGCCGGCGACATGATGGACCTCATGGGGACAGCGGTGTTTGCGTGGATCTGGGTCCTCCAGGCGACGGCGGCGGCGCGGGCCCGTGCGAGCGGCCGCCCGGTCGACCGGGATTTCCTGGCTGGGAAGATCGCCACCGCCGGCTACGTGCTCCAGCAGGCGCTGCCCCGGGGAAGGGCGGCCTTTGCGCGCATGCGAACGGCGCGCCCTGCGGCCCTCCACATGCGCGACGAATGGTTCGGCTGATGCCCACGTTTTCGCCCCAATCGAGACCGATAGCCGCGACGTTGCG
>CAYWBX010000195.1:0-6418 GCA_964456015.1 uncultured Hyphomicrobiaceae bacterium
GCGACGCGGCGGGCGCGGGCGCCCGGCCTGCGTCTGAGGCGGGCGGGGCGGGCGTGAGGCCCGATGCGTTCACTTATATTGCGCTGGCGACTGACTCCGCCCGCCCCTCTGTGCACCAGGATGAGCCGCTTCAAGACCCTGAAAGCGGCTCATTTTCTTGTCCGCGGGCTAGTGTTCGCACGTTCCAAAAAGGTGAAATTTCTCCGCATTCGCCAGCTTCGTTTCCAGCCGATTGCCTCCGTTGCGCGACCCCGCGAAACGGTATTGCGCAAACCATGGACCGAAGCGAACTGTCCGCTCCTGCTGCCCGCTTGCTGCCGGATCGCCGCTGGTCCATGAGACCGATCGCGCCTAGGATGCATGGTCCGTAACCGTTGGCAGCGGTGCGGCACGATCGAACTGCAAGGCGGAGTGTGCCATGGCGAATGCCGTACTTTACGAGGACAAGGGAGACGGCATCGTCGTCCTGACGCTCAACGACCCCAAGACCCGAAACGCGCTCACCGATCCGATCATCGACGGCATCGTCGAAGCCTGCCAGCGGATCAATGCCGATACGAGCGTGCGCTGCATGATCCTGACGGGCGCGGGCGAGAGCTTCTCCTCTGGCGGCAACGTCAAGGAAATGCGCGAGAAGAAGGGTCTCTTCGGCGGCGCGCCGGTCGATATGCGCCGCGCCTATCAGCACGGCATCCACAGGATCCCCAAGGCACTCTACGACCTCGAGGTACCGTCGATCTGCGCGGTGAACGGAGCCGCCATCGGAGCCGGCTGCGACACCACACTGATGTGCGATATCCGGATCGCCGGGCGCAAGGCGCAGTTTGCCGAGAGTTTCCTCCGTGTCGGTCTTGTCTCGGGAGATGGTGGCGCCTGGTTCCTGCCGCGCGTGGTGGGCCTTTCGCGCGCCTACGAGATGACGCTGACGGGCGACGTGATCGACGCCGAGAAGGCCGAACGCTGGGGCCTCGTCTCGAAAGTTGTCGACGACGACAAGCTGATGGACGAGGCGTTGGCCTTGGCGCGAAGGATCGCGGCATTCGCGCCGCATTCGATCCGGCTCAACAAGCGCCTGCTGCGCGAAAGCCAGGGCGTCTCGCTCGCCGTCGCGCTCGAGATGGCCTCCGCCATGCAGGCCCTCGCGCAGTCGACTGCCGACCAACACGAGGCCGTCTCGGCCATGCTCGACAAGCGACGCCCGAATTTCAAGGGTCGGTGACATCGGATATTCCAAACAGAAGGATCTCAATCATGAGCACGTCAGCTTCGCGCACGACGGATGGTCGCGGCCAGGTCTTCGAGAGCGTTCTCGACACGATCGGCAACACGCCCGCCATCCGCGTGAACAGACTGGCCCCCAAGCACGTGCAGCTCTACGTCAAGGCCGAATTCTTCAATCCCGCGGGCTCGGTCAAGGATCGTCTCGCCGTCAGCATCATCGAGGAGGCGGAGCGCTCGGGCGCGCTGAAGCCAGGGCAGACCGTCATCGAGGCGACAAGCGGGAACACCGGCATCGGGCTCGCGATGGTCTGCGCGGCCAAGGGATATCCGCTGGTGATCACCATGGCCGAGACGTTCTCGGTCGAGCGTCGCAAGCTGATGCGCTTCCTCGGCGCCAAGGTGATTCTCACGCCGCGCTCCGGCGGCGGTCTCGGGATGTACCTCAAGGCAAAGGAGCTCGCCGACAAGAACGGCTGGTTCTTCGCCCAGCAGTTCGAGACCGAGGCGAACGCCAAGATCCACGCCAACACGACGGCGCGCGAAATTCTCGCCGACTTCGCCGGCAAGTCGCTCGACTACTGGGTGACCGGCTACGGCACCGGAGGCACGATCTCGGGCGTCGCTCGCATTCTGCGCGAGAAGCGGCCGCAGACCAAGATCGTCCTGACGGAGCCGGCGAACGCCCAGCTCGTGGGCTCCGGCAAGCCTCAGCAGCGCGCAGCCGACGGCTCGCCGTCGGCGGGACATCCCGCCTTCGAGCCGCATCCGATCCAGGGATGGACGCCCAATTTCATTCCGCTCGTGCTGCAGGAATCGATCGACAGGAACTACTTTGACGAGCTCATTCCGGTGGCGGGAGCCGCAGGGATCGAGTGGTCGCGCAAGCTCGCGGAGAAGGAAGGGATCTTCACCGGAATTTCAGGTGGTGCAACATTCGCCGTGGCCATGCAGGTGGCGGAGCGGGCAAACCCTGGGTCGACGATCCTCTGCATGCTACCCGACACCGGCGAGCGGTATCTGTCGTCGCCGCTCTTCGAGAAGATTCCCGATGGAATGAGCGAGGAGGAGGTGGCGCTGTCGCTGTCGACACCCGGCTATCACATGCCGGCATGACGCGCCTCCGCGCGTTCCGCCGTCGAGCGATGGCCGGTGCAGACCGACATCGGCTTCCGGGCACGGCTAATCGAAGAAGTACCGGTGCAACGGCGAGTCGCCATCCATCAGATCGACGCCGGCGAAGCTCTTGACAAGGTAGGCGATCGCCGCGAGGGCGAGAATGGCCGCGGTCACAATCATCCAGGCGGCGATTGCACCCAGTAGCAGGGTCTTGCCAAGGGAGATCTGTTTTTCGGCGCGCAGGCGGGCGCGGCTGCGCCGCTCCTCGCCAATCAGCAGCCGGACGTAGACGCCGCGACGAAAGAGCCTCGTGCTCGCCTGAAAGTCGACCCAGTGTGCGGCCGGCGGCGGCTCCATTGCGCGATTGAGGGCCTGGAGCTGCTCTTCGGAAAGCATGTCGCGGATGCCCGGCGGCAAGCGTTCCCCGAGGCGGATGCGGGGCGGCATCGTTTGCGAACCCGGATGGGATCGTTCTGCTGGCGGCGCGCGCTCTTCGCCCTGCAAGCCCATGTCTCGTCTCCGGCGCGAACCGGCACCGTCAGGATGTCATCCAAGATCGCTCGCCGGGCGGTGCTGCGGCGCATGCGGGGACTGAGGCTGCCGGCCGGCAACGGGCCTCATCACGAGACCGTTCCTTCAAATCTCCCGATAGGCGCACCGTGGCGTCCGCAGTGCAAATGTCTTGGTCGCAGGAGCCTACTGCGCGAACCTTGCCTGAAGCCGTCATCGACGTTGCGAGTTGCTGATGCTCTTTGAGGATTGAGGCAGTTCGGATTGGCGCCCAGGAGACATCTTTCCCCGCCGCCGCCGGCTGAGCTATGACCACGCAGGGAAGGACCTGGTGCGATCATGGCGCTCAAAGCCGTCGACTACTCGCTGAAGCTGCTCGGAATCACGGAGAGCCTGCGCCGCTGGCAGGGGGTCATCTCGGAGGCCGACGAACGGCGGCGCGAGCGGGTTGCAAAGTACGCCGAGCAGATTGCCGGCACCCTTGGCCGCGTCATCGAGGCGTATGAGAAACTCGAGAAGACGCCCGGCGATGCCGTCGCCGTGCGAAGCGCGGTCCGTGAGTTCGGGCGGATTTCCGGATACCTCGAGAATATCGTTAATGCGCTCGAGGGACACGTGGATGGACGCCGGCTCGCAGGGATCAAGCGGCGCCTGGAGAGTCTCGCGGCCGAGGCCCTCGTCCTCGACTCGATCAAACAGGCCGATGCAGCGCGCATCGAGCGGCTCGCGTCCGCGGAGGGCTATTTTCGGGCCCTCGCCGATGGGCTCAGGGCTTGACCGCCTCGCCATCTCAACGAACATCCCGGCCATCCGACCCGGTGAACGAGGCCGATTGTGAGGGATCGACGGGGGGAGCTAGACTTCGCCGCCAACCAACGCCGCGCGGCTCGAGGTCGGACGCAGAACGATGACCGATGACCACTTAACCAAGGCCTTTGATCCGGGCGCGATGACCGTCAGCGGACCGAGCCGGCGCCACCTCATCCGACTGCTGGCGGCCGCGACGGCACTCCCGGTCCTACCTCGTCGGCTTGCCGCACAGTCAGCGGCGGCCCAGCCTGCCGCTGCACGCCCTGCCGAGCTGCCGCTGCCCCCGAGCGACGGAACGGTCGACATCCTGCATGGTGTGCACGTCGAAGACCCGTTTCGTCCGCTCGAGGATCTTGCCCGAGCAGACGTCCGCCGATGGATCGAGGCAGAGGACGCCCTCGCCCGGCACGCGCTCGAAAGCGATCCCCTTCATGCCGCGGTCTCGGACTTCCTGCGCGGGACCCTGCGGTATCGGCGCGCCTTCGAGCACAGGCGGATTGGAAACCGCTTCACGGCGCGCGTGCACGATGGGGTTCGGGAGCAGAGCTGGCTCGAGATCAGCGAGTCCGCAGACGGACCTGGCCGCGCGCTCATCGATCCCAATGATATGGGACCGAACGGCAGCGTAAGCCTCGGCAGCATCTTTCCCGACCGGATGGCGCGCCGGATCGCGTTTCTCACGACCGAGAACGGCGGCGACGCGCAGACGCTGCGCGTCATCGATGCCCGCACCGGTGACGTGCTCGGCGACCGCATCGAAGGATGCCGGTTCACCACAGTCGTGTGGCTGCCCGACGGCAACGCCTTTTATTACGTGCGCCCGCCGCTTCCCTCGGAGCCCGTCCAGCACGACCGCACGAGCCATCAACTCTATCTGCACCGGCTCGGCACACCGCAAGCGTCGGATGAGCTCGTGTTTCGCCTTCCGCGACTGGCCAACGTGGCACTGGCACTCAGGGTGAATTACGCGGCGAACCACCTCATGGATTTGGCGCGCATCGGCACCGACGAGAAGGCGGGCCTTTGGATCGCTCCGCTGCGCGACGCCCGGCAGATGACGCAATTGATCCCCATGGGGCAATCGTCGTTCTCGCTCATCCATTCCATCGGCATCACGCTCTACGCCATAACCGATCTCGACGCTCCGCGACGGCGCGTCGTGCGCGTGCTTCAGACCGATCCGCAGCCGTCCGCCTGGCAGACGATCGTGCCCGAGAGCGAGGGCGTGATCGACGGTGCGACGCTGATCGCAAACCGGATGCTCGTGCGCCAGATCCGCGATCTCGGACACCATCTTTCCATCCATGATCTCGACGGCCAAAAGGTGACGGACGTGGTGCTCGGGGAGCGGCTCCGGATCGGGTTCGAGCGCAGCGAGCGAAGCGGGAGCGAGATTCGCATTGACGTAGAGGACCGGCGGCGACCTTTGCGCCAGGTTCGCCTGTCGGTGACCTCGGGACATGCCGAGGTCCTGCCGGCACCCAGACCGCCCCACACCCTCGAGGACGCTGTGGTGCGCGACGTCTTTGCACGATCGGAAGACGGCACGACGGTTCCCGTCACGCTGATCCACCTGCCAGGCGTCGAGGCGGACGGGACAAACCGCGTGCTTCTCTACGGCTACGGAAGCTACGGGCTGGCGCAGTTGCCGAGGTATTCAACCCAGATTGCCGCCTGGGTGAGGCTCGGCGGCGTTTATGCGATTGCCACGATCCGGGGCGGATCGGAGTACGGGCGCGACTGGCACGAGAACGGGCGGCGAGGGCAAAAACGCAATGCCGTGTCCGATTTCATCGCAGCCGCGGAACGCCTCGTCGAGTTGGGCCTCACTCGGCCGGCGCACCTCGGCATCCATGGCTCAAGCAGCGGCGGCCGGCTGGTGCTCGGGGCGATGGTGCGGCGGCCGGACCTCTTCGGCGCCGTGGTCGCGGGCGTGCCGCTCGTCGACATGCTGCGGTTTCACCTGCACACATTCGGCATCGCCTGGAAGCAGGAATACGGCGACCCGGAGAACCCGGACGACTTCCGTGCGCTGCTCGCACTCTCACCGCTGCACAATGTGGCCGAGGGCGTCGTCTATCCCCCACTGCTGCTGCTCACAGCCGACAACGACCAGAGGGTGGTCCCGTCCCACGCCTACAAGATGGCCGCGACGCTGCGGCGGCGTTCGCCCAAGTCCGAAGTTCTGGTGCGCACGCGCCGGGGCGCAGGTCACGGCGTCGGCAACTCGTTGAGCAAGTCGATCGAGTTCCAGGCAGACGTCATCACCTTTCTCACATCGAGGCTTGGCGGCCGGACTCGCGAGCTGCCGAAACTCTAGCGAGGCCATCATGCTGCGGGCGATCGTGCACGAATGGCGCGAGGCGTCCTGCAAGCCACGGGGCTAGCCGCGGCCGGCAGAGGACGCGGCTCGACTCGCGTCGCTGCCGGCAGCGGATCGGCGGCCCGCGTCGCGTGCGTTATCCCGGGGTGCTCTCTTGATCAGGCGCCCCGCCGGCCGCCCCATCGTCGCCCCGCTGCCGGGGATGGCCGTCGATGCGTCGGCGCGGCGCATCGAGCCCGCTTCACGATCGGCGCGCCGATCAGCGACGACAGCACCGAAGACGCGCGCCATTGCGTAAATAACTTCAGAACGGGCGTACCGCGTTCTGAAACCGAACCAAGAAGGCCGAAGTCGCGAGCGTTGCCCAGGATGGGGGTCGGCCCATACCGCCGGGCACGAAGAGATCTCCGCAATCGGGCGCTGCGCCCAAAGCGCTTG
>CAYWBX010000196.1:0-6390 GCA_964456015.1 uncultured Hyphomicrobiaceae bacterium
AACCACGGGGTCGGCACCTCGGAGACGGAGCCGAGCGTCAGGTGCGCCAAGTCGGTGAGACGAAGCGGCGCCGCGCTCGGTCGGCCGACCAGATAGAACGGGTCGCGACGCACCACCTCGGCGAAGCAGACGAGCGGCGCGCCGGCCCCGTCCCAAGCCTTCATGGCGCGCATCGGGCCGCCCCAGGTGACGTCGATGCTGCCGCTTTCCAGGGCCGCGGTGCCGGATCCCGGCGTGGCGCTGTCGATCAGGTCGACTTCGAGACCCTGGCGGGCGAACTCGCCGCAGGCAAGGGTCGCGTAGAAGGGAGCATAGAAAACGGCGCGGAAATTCTCGGCGAGGCGAATGCGCATATCGGCTCGGGTCTCCCGTTGCGCGCGAGCGATCCCGCAACTGTGCATGGGGCGGCAAGTCTTGCCAAGACGTGTGTGACGGTGCCAACTCGTCTCCACCGGCCCTCGGCCGCATCTGCGCTTGGAGTTCCATCTTGGACAGCATTGCAGCCTTCGCCAAGCACGTGGCGGACCGACGCTTCGACGACTTTCCGCCGACTGCCGTTGCGGCAGCCAAAACGTTCGTGCTCGATACGCTCGGCGTCGGAATTGCGGGCAGTCGCGGTCCGAGGACGGCAGAGCTCATCGCGGCGCAACGGCGCTCTGGCGCGGGGACGTGCGCGCGCGTCTGGTCGACCGGCGAGCGTCTGGCGGCTCCGGCAGCAGCACTCTGCAATGCCTATCAGGTGCACAATTCGGAGTTCGACTGCGTGCACGAGCCGGCCGTTGCACATGTCATGAGCGTGGTGTTGCCGGTCGCACTGGCGGGCGCTGAGCGGGCCGGCGGCGTCAACGGGCGGCGGCTGATCGAAGCCGTCGTGCTCGGCGTCGATGTGGCGGCGAGCCTCGGTGTTGCGGCGCGCTCCGGATTGCGCTTCTTCCGGCCCGCGACGGTCGGCGCCTTCGGTGCGACGGCGGCGCTCGCCAAGCTCGAAGGCCTGTCGCAGCAGCAGACGGAGCACGCGTTCTCGATTGCCTATGGGCAGCTCTCCGGCACGATGCAGGCGCACACAGAAGGCTCGATGCTGCTCGCCCTGCAGATGGGCTTCAGCGCGCGCAATGCGATCGTCGCCGTCGACTTGGCCGCCGCCGGCATCGAGGGTCCGCATGAGATTCTCGAAGGACGGTTTGGCTACTTCAAGCTTTTCGAGCCCGCAGGCGATCCGGCGGCTGTGGTGCGCGAGCTCGGGCGGACCTGGCGGATCACGGAGGTGTCGCACAAGCCGTTTCCGTCGGGACGGGCGACGCACGGCATCGTGGACGCCTGCCTCGAGCTCAAGGCGCTTCACGGATTCCGTGCCGGGGAGATCGACAGCGTCGTCGCCGAGGTGCCGCCTCTCGTGCAGCATCTGGTCGGCCGTGCGCCCCGGCCCGACATGGAGATCAACTATGCGCGGCTGTGCGCCGCGTACGTGGCGGCGCGCGCGCTGCGGCGCGGGAACCTCGGGGCGGACGATTTCACGAGTGTCGCCTACGCCGATCGCGAGACGCAGGATCTGGCGCGGCGCGTTTCGATCCGGACGGCCGACCTTGGCGATCCGAATGCCCTCGCGCCCGTCACAGTCGAAATAACCCTGCGCGACGGACGCAGGGTCGCGCAGCGCGTCGACGCCGTCTCCGGCAGCCCGGCGAAGCCGATGACGCGCGATGCGCATCTGAAGAAGTTTCGTGACAACGCGACGGCAGGGCGCCGCCCCGTCGCGCCTGTGAGGGCCGAACGCGCCATCGCTCTCGTCGACCGGCTCGAGGAGCTTCCCGACGTCGCCGAGCTTGTCGACTGCATCGCCGGATGAACGGCATGGGGGCCGCCAAGGCAACCGGTCAGTTCCGCCGCCAACGCGTGAGCAGGACGGAAAGGGCCGTCGTGGCGCCATAGGCAATCATGGCCGCAGCAACGAGCCAGGCCAACATTATGAACGTTGCATCGGCGGGCATGAGCCACCAGCCGCCGACGATTACGACGGCGAGGCGGACCGTGCCCGCCAGAACCGGCCCGACGATCTGTCCCGATCCCTGCGAGGCGAAATAAAGGCAGAGGCCGAGCCCGTAAGCCGGAAAGCCAAGCCCGGCCACTCCGAGATAGATGGCAACGGCGCGGAGCACGGCGGGATTGCCGGTGAACAGCCCGCCCCAGAGGTTCGGCATCAGTCCGACCAGCAGGCCGATGGCGCCGATCATCGTCGCTGCGAGGGCGGCACCCGTCCAGGCGACGCGGCGGGCGCGCCGGATGTCGCCGGACCCGATGGCCATCCCGACCATGGGCACGCATGCAACTCCAATCGCAAATGCGATCGGCACGAGCAGCAGCTCCAGGCGAATCCCGATGCCGAACCCCGCCAACGCCTCCGTTCCGAAACCTGTCGCGAGACGTGCGAGCAGGATCACGACCAGGATCGACTGAATGGGAGAGAGGCAGGCGACGGCCCCGACTTTGAGAATGTCGCGCAGCATGTCCGGCCGGACGCGCACACGATGCGCGAACAAATGCAAGCGCGAACGGCTGCTCGCCATGTACCAGATGAGAAACGCGGCGCCCGCCGAAACGGCAAGGATCTGCGCCAGGGCCACGCCAGGCAGGCCAAGGCGCGGAACAGGGCCCATCCCCAGGGCCAGGCAGAACCCCAAGACAATCTGGAGAATGCAGAGCGCGAAAATGGTCAGCGAGGGCAGCCGCATGTTGCCGGTGCCGCGGACGATCGAGACGAGCGAGTTGAAGAGCCAGACGGCGAGCGCGCCGGAAAAAAACGTCGTGGCGTAGGAATTGGCGAGGGCGATCACGTTCCCGCTGCCGCCGAGAAGGCGGAAGATGTCCGGACCGAAATAGAGGAAGGTGCCGGAAAAAGCGACGCCGGCGATTGCGCCGATGAGCAGCGCGTGCATGGCGAGCGCCTCGGCGCGCTCGCGGTCGCCGGCCCCCAGAGCGCGGCTGATGGCGGACGAGACGCCGCCGCCCATCGCACCGGACGAGAGCATTTGCGTCAGCATGATGAGGGGGAACACCAACGCCATGGCCGCGAGCGGCTCGGTTCCCAGGCGACCAATGTAGCTCGTCTCCGCCACGGCCACGAGCGACTGCATGCCGAGCGCCAGCACGTTCGGAATCGCCAGGGTAAGCAGCGTGGGCAGAATCGGACCGTGTAGCAGCGGAGAGAATGCCGCAGCGCCGCTCGCCGGCGAACCACCTCGAGAGGGGTCTCGCGAAGGTCGATTGGACAATGGCCGCTCTCCCGCGCGCGCCAAGCCGTCCGACCTCAGCCGGCCGGCCCGCGCCGTTGATCACTGCGTATACTGACGGGTACTCCGCCCCGTTCATCTCCCGCAAGTTCAATTATGCGCGAATTTGTTGGAGTCGCCGAAAACGGCAGCGCGTCGAATTTCGTCAAATTAGGTCAATGTTGCACACACCGTCCGGCGAGACGGACCGGGCCGGATGCAGCCGATGGATGACGCGACCGAGCGCGCGCCGGTCAATCCTCATGCCGAACGGCATCGAGTGGGGCGGCGAGCGCCTGCATGGCGCTTTCGAAGACGCGCCGTCCATCATCCGAGCCAAGGATCTTGTCGAAATGGCGCTCGGGATGCGGCATCAGGCCGACGATGCGACGGCGCTCGTCGCAGATGCCGGCGATGTTGTGCTGGGCGCCGTTCGGATTGGCGGCCGCGGTCGGCTCGCCGGACACGGGATCGACATAGCGGAAGACGACACGGCCTTCGCCTTCGAGCCGGTCGAGCGTCTCGCGATCGGCGAAGTAGTTGCCGTCGCCGTGCGCGACCGGAATGTTGATGATCTCGCCCTTGCGGTAGCACCGGGTGAAAACCGTGTCGTTCTGCTCGACCTTAAGGAATGTGTCGCGGCAGACGAACTTCAGATTTGCATTGCGCTGAAGGACACCCGGCAGCAGACCCGTCTCGCAAAGGACCTGGAAGCCATTACAAATGCCGAGCACCGGCACGCCCGCCTTTGCCTTGGCGATGACATCTCGCATGACGTTGGCGTGCGCCGCCATCGCCCCGCATCTCAGATAGTCGCCGTAGGAGAAGCCGCCCGGCAGCACGATGACGTCGCAGGGAGGGACGGCCGCCTCCTGGTGCCAGACCATGCTCACCTTGCCGCCGGTGACCGCCTCCAGCGCCACCTTGACGTCGCGGTCGCAATTCGACCCGGGAAAGACAATCACGGCTGCGCGCATGCGTCAGGCTCCTCATGTTTCGGGGCGGCCCGGTCGCCGCAGGGCAAGCCAGACGGAATGGCGATCACACGCGGGATCCTCGGGAACGAAGCTCAGGAGTTCGAAGCCGGCCGCTTCCAATAAACCGCGGTAATCATCCGGATCAAGGCTCGCATGATAGAGCCTTGCGCCTTGCCACCAACCGATGGCGATGCTGCGGCTCGGCCCCGAAGTGAACATCAGCGCGCCGCCGGGCGCGGCGTGCTCAGAAAAGCGCGCCATCGTCCGGGCCTGGTCGGCGGGTGTGAGATGAAAGAAGCTGTCCCACGCGATGACGCCGTCAAACGTGCGACCGAGGACCGTTGCGCGCATGTCACCAACGATCCACTCGTGCCCCGGGAAGCGCTTGCGGCAAAGCTCAATCATGCCCGGTGCGGCGTCCATGCCTGTCAGCCGGTAGCCTCGCTCGATCAGGTGACGGGCAATCGGCTCCCCCATGCCACACCTGAGGTCGAGGACCCGGCCATTCGGCGAGCCGCGCCGCGAAGAGGTCGAGCCAAGGGCGCTCGATCAACACGCGCAGGCGCGCACGATCGTAGGCTGCAAACATCCGATCTTACACTGCTACGACGTCCGCCGCTGCAGCACCTCCGACATGGCCCAGGCGATCAGCTCGCCAACTCATAACTGTAGTTCTCTATCACGAGGTTGGCGAGAAGCTCGCGGCACATGCGCTCCACCTGATCGCGGGCGCGCGCCTCGTCCATCTCCTTCAGATCGATCTCGATGTACTTTCCCTGGCGAACCTCATCGATTCCCGAGAAGCCAAGCGAGCCCAAGGCATTCTGAATGGCCTTGCCCTGCGGATCGAGGACTCCGTTCTTCAGTGTGATTTTTATTTTGGCTTTCATGGCAAAAAGGGAATGCTCAAGTGGATCGGAAACGAGCCCACGGGCATCGTCCAGCCGTCCCCGACACAGCTTTCCCGCTCCCCCTTTTCAATTCGGTTTCTGCCCGTTCGTCGACACCAGGACGGGGCCTGAGCCTTTCGGGCGCGGGTTCTCGGTGAGCACGCCGAGGCGGCGGGCGACCTCCGTGTAGGCTTCGACCACGCCGCCCAGATCGCGACGGAAGCGATCCTTGTCGAGCTTGTCGCCCGAGGTGATGTCCCAAAGGCGGCAGCAATCGGGGCTGATCTCGTCCGCCAGCACGATGCGCATCTGATCGTTGGCTTCCCACAGGCGGCCGAACTCGACCTTGAAGTCGACCAGCCGGATGCCGATGCCGAGGAACAGTCCGACAAGAAAGTCGTTGATGCGGATCGCCAGGCTCATCACCTCGTCGATCTCCTGCGGCGTCGCCCAGCCGAAGGCGGTGATGTGCTCCTCGGACACCATCGGATCGCCGAGCTTGTCATTCTTGTAATAGAACTCGATGATGGAGCGCGGCAGCTGCGTGCCTTCTTCGAGTCCGAGGCGCTGGCAGAGCGAGCCGGCGGCGACGTTGCGCACCACGACCTCGAGCGGGATGATCTCGACCTCGCGGATGAGCTGCTCGCGCATGTTGAGACGCTTGACAAAGTGCGTCGGCACGCCGATCTCGCCAAGCCGTTGAAAGATGTACTCGGAGATGCGGTTGTTGAGGACGCCCTTGCCCTCGATGAGCGCATGCTTCTTGTTGTTGAAGGCCGTTGCGTCGTCCTTGAAGTGCTGGATGAGCGTCCCCGGCTCGGGTCCCTCATACAAGACCTTCGCCTTGCCCTCATAAATGCGGCGCCGCTTGTTCATCCCAATCATCCTTCGTCTCGGTCGTCTTATTGGGGACAGCTCCATCGCCCGCCGTCCCGGCCACCGGTTCGTGATCTTGTCATTGAATTGTCAACATCTTTTCGATGTCGAACGGCACTGCATGACCACGGCGAAACGGCTTCGTCGAGCGCCAGCAGACTAGCCGATGGTGCGGGCGGAAACAATGACGGTGGACGTCTTCATCGGGGTCACTGCGTCGGGTTGTCCTCGGCCCACCTTTGTTTTCCCGGGAGGCTCATCTATATCTCGTTCAGGTCGTGCTGTGCTCCCGGAAACTCTCCCGGTGGTTGCAGCGGGCAGGCGGACGCGCGGAAAGGGAGAAGACCATGACGACTTTCGATGAGCGGGAGAAAGCCTTCG
>CAYWBX010000197.1:0-207 GCA_964456015.1 uncultured Hyphomicrobiaceae bacterium
TTGCGCGAGCCGCTCCCGGTGACGGCGGTTCATGGACAGCCAGACGGCCGCCTTGTAGCCGAACGGGACCGGCAGCGCGTGCTGGAGATGGGTGCGTCCCGCCATCACCGTGTCGCGATGCTTGCGCGCATGATGGACGAGCGCCGCCTCGATCGCCGCGAGATCGGCATCGACAAGGGCCAGGGCGTCGCGAAGCTGCAGGACGGT
>CAYWBX010000197.1:217-6362 GCA_964456015.1 uncultured Hyphomicrobiaceae bacterium
TCCATGATGTCCTGCGTCGTGGCGCCCCAGTGCACGTAACGGCCGGCCTCGCCGCTCTGCTTGGCCATCTGATGGGCGATGCCGACGATCGGATAGCCGACGACGTCGGTCTCGGCCTTGAGCCGGGCGTGGTCGATCGCAGAGGCGCTGGTGCGGCTCGCGATCTCGGCGGCAGCGGCTTCCGGAATGAGGCCGACCTTGGCCTCGGCCCTGGCCAGCGCGACCTCGACCTCGACGAAGCGTTCGATCTGGCTTGCATCGTTGAAGACGGCGCGCATGGCCGGCGTGCCGAAGAGATCTCGAAAGACGCTCGAATCGAACATGGTTGATGGCATCGGGCCTCGCAGCGCAGGGATCGGGCCGGTCTTGGCGCTCATGTCGCGCAATTCGACGCCCTAGGCAAGCGCAAGGGCTGACAGGCGGGCCGGTATGCAGGCGGCGTGCGCCGACAGGCGCCGGTTTCGGGTCGCCGCGACGCCGCGCCGGGCGCTAGGCTCGGCCGGGACACGGAATGGGTGGGCCGCAAGCATGCCAAGGGCGGCAGGGACGGCACGCGGTCGGGGCGCGGAACGCGGGGAGCAGGTTGCTGCGGAGCGCATCGCCGGGGCGGACTGGGCGGCGGTCGGCGCGGCGCTCGATCAGGAGGGCTTCGCGACGATCGCCGGGCTGCTCTCAGCCGAGACGTGCGCGCGCCTTGCCGACAGCTATGCGGACGAGGCGCGTTTCCGATCGCGCATCGACATGTCGCGGCATGGCTTCGGCCGAGGCGAGTACAAGTACTTCGCCTATCCGCTGCCCCCGCTCGTCGAGATGCTGCGCGGCCATCTTTACCGGCACCTCGCGCCGGTTGCCTCACGCTGGTTCGAGCGCATGGGGCGCGAGGACCGTTTTCCCGCCGAGCATCCGGCGTTTCTCGCGCGCTGCCACGCCGCCGGCCAGCGGCGTCCGACGCCGCTCCTGTTGCGCTACGAGGCCGGCGGCTACAACTGCCTGCATCAGGATCTCTATGGCGCGACCGTCTTCCCGATTCAGGTGGCGGTGCTGCTGTCGCTTCCCGGCCGGGATTTTTCCGGCGGCGAGTTCGTGCTGGTCGAGCAGCGTCCGCGGATGCAGTCACGGGCGAGCGTCGTTCCTCTCGGGCAAGGCGACGCCGTGATCTTCGCCGTGAGTGAGCGCCCGGTCGCCGGTCGTCGTGGCGACTATCGGGTGACGATGCGGCATGGCGTGAGCCGCATCCACGGCGGCCGGCGGCACACGCTCGGCATCATCTTTCACGACGCGACCTGACGCCCGGCGCCGGCAATGAGTGGGGCAGCCCGGCCGGATGGCCCATACGCCAGCCCCGGCTGAGCCCGCGCAGGGCCGACCGCCGATGCACGAAGACGCCGGACCGTGCCGCACGCGGCGTGAAAATCGCCGAACCGGCGGCAAGAAAACAGGAGTCATAAACCCTGACGCACGGGCAATCGTGCGATTAACCACACGCTGCCGGCAGCCCCCTGGCCTCGCGATGGCTTCCGCGCTAGACGAAGGCGCATCAGATTTCGTCCCGGTCCGCCCTAGACCCCATCACATCCTTCATGGAGGCCCCAGTCATGACGATGACGCTCGAGCAGGTCGCCCAGGCCATGGTCGCACCCGGCCGCGGCATCCTCGCCGCCGACGAGAGCTCCGGCACCATCAAGAAGCGGTTCGATTCCATCCAGACCGAGTCGACCCCGGACAACCGCCGCGACTACCGCGAGATGCTCTTCCGCTCCACCGAGGCGATGAAGAATTACATTTCCGGCGTCATTCTCTATGACGAGACGATCCGCCAGAAGGCCAAGGACGGGACGCCGCTTACAAAGATCATCGCCGACGCCGGCTCGCTCCCCGGCATCAAGGTGGACGCCGGCACCAAGCCGTTGCCGTTCTGCCCCGGCGAGGTGGTGACGGAAGGCCTCGACAAACTCGCCGACCGGGTCAAGGAGTACGTCGGCCTCGGCGCCAAGTTTGCGAAATGGCGGGCGGTGATCGACATCGGCGCCGGCATTCCAACCTACACCTGCATCAAGGCCAACAGCCAGGCGCTGGCGCGCTATGCCGCGATCTGTCTCGAGGGCGGGCTCGTGCCGATCGTCGAGCCGGAGGTGCTGATGGACGGCGCGCACGACATCGACCGCTGCGCGGAGGTCACGGAGTGGGTGCTCAAGGAAGTGTTCCAGGACCTCTATTACAACCGCGTGACGCTCGAGCAGATCGTGCTCAAGCCGAACATGGTGATCGCCGGCAAGAAGTCGCCGAAGCAGGCCTCGCGCGAGGAGGTTGCGGAGAAGACGGTGAAGATCCTGAAGCGCACGGTCCCCGCAGCAGTCCCCGGCATCGCATTCCTGTCGGGCGGGCAGTCCGACGAGGACGCCACGGCGCATCTCCATCTCATGAACTGCATGGGCAAGCTGCCGTGGAACCTGACGTTCTCCTACGGGCGCGCGCTGCAGGCGGCCGCGCTCAAGGCGTGGGGCGGCAAGAAGGAGAACGAGGCGGCGGGCGCCAAGGCATTTGCCCATCGGGCCAGGATGAACGGTTTGGCCGCGGCCGGCAAATGGTCGCAGGCGCTCGAGAAGGCGGCCTGAGGGCGGCGCGCGGCGCGGACGAGATCCCAAGGCTTTCGCACGATCGGAGCGGCCCGGGCGGACGCGCCAGGGTCGCATTGGTTGCGATGACTGGCAATGCGCCGGGAGCCACCCTATATCGGCAGGGTTGCAGTGTCGGTCTTCACGGAGGCTCCCATGCGCGCCGCTCCTGTCCTGTCAGCCGTGCTCATCGGCTTCAGCGTTGCGGCGCCGGCGCTTGCCGCTGCGCCCGGCGCGGGCGAGCGGCCGGGCCGTTTCCTCATGCAGCCGGTCGAGGGCGGCGTGATCCGCATGGACACCGAAACGGGAGCGATGGAGCTTTGCGTCCGGCGCGGGGAGAAGCTCGCCTGCGAGCCCGTCGAGGAGACGCGGGCGGCGCGCTCCGACGTGCAGCGGCTCGAGGCGGAGAACCGCGAGCTCAAGGCGGAGATCAAGCGGCTCGAGGAGATGCTCGGGCTCGGCGACAAGCCGGGGGGCGAGCGGCCGGCCCGCCGCAGCCCGAAGTTCGAGCTGCCGACCGAGGAGGACCTCGACAAGGCGATGAGCTACATCGAGCGGATGATCAAGAAGTTCCGCGAGAAGATGAAGGACCTCGAAAGCGGCAGCGGCAAGGGCACGCAACTCTGATCCCCGTCCGACACGCAGCGCACTCGCGCGGCGGAGCGACAAGGGACCGCCGCGACAGCTGCACTTCTCGTTGAGGTTCAACTGCGCCGGGCGGCGGGCGCGGCCCCGTGCTCCGATCGCGCGAGCCATTGTCGGGTGATCACCGGAAGCGACAGGGCGATGCCTGCGAGCGTCAGTGTGCGGCTCGGGGTGATGACGAGCACTGAACCAAAGAAGAGGAGCAGCCGCTCCCACCCCTTCATGCGCGCGAGGCCATAGCCAGTGAGGGCGGCGGCCAGCATCACGATGCCGATGAGACAACCGATCGTCGTCTCGAAGAACTCGGGCCACGAGAACCGACGGGTCACGATCAGCATGGCCGGCGAATAGACGAAGACGAACGGCACCAGCGCCTTCGCGAGGCCCAGTCGAAACGCCGTGTTGCCGGTGCGGAAGGGATCGGCGCCCGCCATGCTGGCGCCGGCGTAGGCCGCAAGCGCCACCGGCGGGGTTATGTCGGCAAGCACGCCGTAATAGAAGACGAAGAAGTGCGCGACGATCGGCTCGACCTTCATCATGGCGAGCGCGGGCGCGGCGACCGTCACCATGATGATGTAGGTCGCCGTCGTCGGCACGCCGGTGCCGAGCAGGATGCAGACCACCGCCGTCATGAGCAGCGTGTAGAACAGCGCGAAACCCGCCATGTCAAAAATCGGCAGTATGGCGATCGAGTAGCCCGCGAGTGTCGTCGCGGCGCTCGTGACGATGCCGGACAGCTTGAAGCCGACGCCGGTCAACGTGACGATGCCGACGATGATGCCGACGGTCGCCGCCGCCGCGCCGACGCCGATCGCGTATTTGGCGCCGAGCACGAAGGCGTCGATGATGTCGATCAGTCGCTTGTAGCCTTCCCTGTCCTTGAGCACGCCCCAGGCGCCGGCCGCGACACAGGCGGCGATGATGAGGCCGAGGCCGAGCCACTCGGTGAGCTGTCCCAGACCGACCGCCGCGCAGATGGCCGCCAGCAAGGCGACGGCGATGATCGGATTGCGCTCGGTAAGACCGATCACGATGCAGGCGGTGATGCCCCAGAAGGCGGCAAGATAGGGAGTGAAGCCCGAGAACAGCACGATCAGCAAAATGACGAGGGGGATCGCCGTTGGCCAATGGGTGCGAAAGACCGCGGCGATGTCCGGCATCTCATCGGCCGAGAGCCCGCGCATGCCGAGCTTGCGCGCCTCGAAGTGGACCTGACAGAGCACGCCGAAGAAGTGCATGAAGGCAGGCACGATCGCCGCCAGAATGATGGTCTGGTAGGAGACGCCCAGGAACTCGATCATGAGAAAGGCGGCGGCGCCCATGATCGGCGGCGTGATCTGTCCGCCGGTAGCCGCCGTTGATTCGACCGCGCCGGCGAAGTGCCGCGGATAGCCGATGCGGATCATCATTGGGATCGTGAGCGATCCGACTGTCACTGTGTTGGCGATCGAAGAACCGGAGATCATGCCGAAGAGGCCGGAGGCAAAGATCGAGACCTTGGCGGGGCCGCCCGAGAAGCGGCCGGCGACCGCCGTCGCCAACTCGATGAAGAAGCGGCCGAGACCGATGCGCGTCGCGAGAACGCCGAAGAGCACGTAGTGGAAGACGTATGTGGCGACGACCCCGAGCGCGACACCATAGATGCCCTGGCTCGTCAGGTAGAGATGATTGACGACGCCCTTCCAGTCGTTGCCGGCGTGCTGCAGGATGCCGGGCAGGCTCGGTCCCGCCATGGCGTAGACGATGAGCACGATGGCGATGATCGGCAGGGCGGCGCCGACGCTGCGGCGGCAGGCCTCGAGCAGGACGACGATCAGGATGGTGCCCATCACCCAATCGGTGACCAGTGGATTGCCGACGCGGAACTGCAGATCGTGGAAGACCCAGGGCACATATAGGCTCGTCACCGCCGCGGCGACGGCGAGGATCCAGTCATGCCAGCCGATTCCCAGCGGGGCGGCAAGGCTTGCCGGGTGAGGGACGTTGGTGCGCCGACGGAACGCCGGAAACACGAGGAAGATCATGCCGACCACCAGCGCCATGTGGATGCCGCGGTGCGTCGTTTCCGGCAGCAGGCCGAAGCCTGCCGTGTAATAGTGGAAAAATGAGAGGCCCAGGAGCAGCGCGGCGACGAGCCAGGCGGCGCGCGGCAGGAGCGGTCGAAACTGCATTTCGGGATCGAGCTGCTCCTCGAGCCTCTTCAGCTCGGCCTCGCTCATGCCGTGCCCGGCGGTCGGCTGTGTCGTCATGCGTTGTTCCTGGTCCCCGTGCGTGCCGGCGGGCGGCGCCGCAAGACTCAGCGCTTCCCCCGCGCAGAGAACCACAGGCGCCGCGCTCTGGCGAGCGCCCGGCCGCTTCGGCACAGCGCCTTCATTAGCCACAGCTCGCGCTCAGGATCGGACATGAGGTCGCACAGTGACAAGGGACGCAGCATGATGGGCGGGACACAATCGTCGAGAAGCCCGCCCGCCGGACCTTCCGGCTCCCGGCTTCAGTTGTCCGCCCGTCGCTTCGCAACGCGGCGCATGGGCAAGGCGCGCCAGCCGCGCCCTGCCGCCCGGCGGTGCGATCGGCAGCGGGCGAGGCGCCCGGCGCAGATCTCCCCGACGGCTTGCGTGATGGACCATCGCCGGGGCGGTGTGCCATCGTTCAACCATGATGACCGCGGCGGCTGCCGCGTGAGCCCGGGGCACCCTTCGGCCAAGTGTGAGGAGACGGACGGAGCATG
The DNA here is from genome assembly GCA_964456015.1 of uncultured Hyphomicrobiaceae bacterium. GTDB lineage: Bacteria > Pseudomonadota > Alphaproteobacteria > Rhizobiales > Hyphomicrobiaceae. The sequence continues at coordinate 6,206 of CAYWBX010000197.1, forward strand.
GCGAGCGAGATGAACGGAGCCGAAAGCCTGGTGAGGACGCTGCTCGCGGGCGGCGTCGATGTCTGCTTCACGAATCCGGGAACGTCCGAGATGCACTTCGTCGCGGCGCTCGACAAGGTGCCGGGAATGCGCTGCGTGCTCGGCCTCTTCGAGGGCG
>CAYWBX010000198.1:0-6362 GCA_964456015.1 uncultured Hyphomicrobiaceae bacterium
CACATTGCGATTAAATCTTGTCGTTTATGCTGTTTGTGTCATGCGGGCGTCGCAGCGCCGGTGGCAACCTCACTCGCCCACCGCCGGCTCCACGAGATGCCCCGCTTGCAGGGTCCGAACCTGTTTCCGATCCACTTTTCATAGGGCATCCCGAAGCCCGATTTCGGGCGCGCAAGGACGCTTGGCGGCAGCGGTTTCCGAGGCGCTCTGGCCAGCAGCCCCTTGCCAAGCGACGGTTCCCCTCGCACCAGGATCGGCGCCATCCGCCGCAGGAGCCACGTATCCACCAGCGGCACGCGGACCTCGAGCGAGTGCGCCATGCTCGCCCAGTCGGTATCCCGCAGGAGTTGGTTGCCCATGTAGAGCGTGCTTTCGAGGGTTGCAACGCGCCCGAATGCGGTCGCGGGCTCAGGCGTCATCGCTTCGGCGGCAAGCGCTAACGGCTGCAGTCGCTCGAGCCCCTCTTGCGCCTCATCGCGTCCCATCTGCTCGTCGAGTTCCCACGGCATGAAGAGGCCGCGGCGCAACAGATAGGCGCCCGGGTAATCGCCACCGAGCTTCACGAGCCCCGCCCATTTCGGATTGATGCGGGCCGTGCGCCGGGCGAAGGAGGACACAGCGCGCCTGACGCCGTCGCCAAGCAGGGGCACGTGCGCCGGCAGCGCCATCAGGCGAACAAGACGCGGAATATCGCAGAAAGTCGAGTAACCGCCGAAGAGTTCATCACCGCCGACCCCCGAGATCGCCACTTTCAGACCGAGCTCGCGCGCCGCCTTGGCGACGAACCAGGTGTTGATGCCGTCGACCGACGGTTGGTCCATCGCTGCCAGGATCTGGGGCAAGTCATCTGCAAATTCCTGTTCATTGACCCGGCGCGTGGTGTGCCGCGTCCCATACTGTCGCGCAACGAGTTCGGCGATCGGCGCCTCATCCTCGGGGCTGGCACGGAACTCCTCGAAGGCAAGCGTGACGGTCAGGATGTCGCTTTGGCCGGCATCCCGCATCAGCCCGACGAGGCTGCCGGAATCCACTCCAGCTGACAGGAATGCTCCGACCGGGACGTCGGCAACGAGATGATGCCGCACACTGTCGAGCAGCGCCGAGCGTGCCTCTGCTTCGGCCTCCGCAGGGCTCGGTGCGCATTGCTCTGCTTCCGCCTCGCGATAGATCTCGGCGACTCGGAAGTACTGCCGGGGCCGACTTGGCCCGCGCGCGTCCACCCACATCGTCGCGCCGTGCGGCATCGCCTTGACGTCGCGATAGGTCGTAAAGGGATCGGGAACGCTGCCAAACAGGAAAAAGCCAGCCCAACCGGCGGCATCGGGGGCCGTCGACACGGCGCCACCCGCCAGGAGCGCCTTCACTTGCGAGGCGAAGCGGAACGTCTCTGGCGCGTCGGAGTAGTAGAGCGGCTTGATGCCGAACGGATCGCGCGCCAGCAAGAGGCCGCGGCGTTGGGCGTCGTAGATCGCGAAGGCGAACATGCCACGCAATTCCTCCACCATCGCCTCGCCCTTCTCGGCGTAAAGATGGAGGAGCACCTCGGTGTCGGAGCGACTGCGAAACACCCGCCCCTTCGCCTCGAGGCGCTGGCGGATCTCTGCATGATTGTAGATCTCGCCATTGAACGTCACCACGAGATTGCCGTCCGCGCTCGCCATCGGCTGCGCGCCGGCTCGCGTCAGCTCGATAATCGACAGCCGTCGATGCCCGAGCGCCACGCTGCCGTCCGGCGATTGCCATGCGCCCTGGTCATCGGGGCCGCGGCGCGCCATCTGGTCGCACATGCGCGCGAGCTCCCGCTGATCGGCTGCGGAGCCGCGCCCCCACGTGAAGATGCCTGCAATTCCGCACATGCAAGTGTTCAGCCGGCGCGCGCCGACGGCGCTCCGCTCAATCCGGAGACGGCTCGTCCGCCGAATACGAACTCCTGACCGTTCGAGCATCGGCCATCGCAGTGCCCCCACGGTGCCATGATTTTCGCGCGCTTGTCCCTGACCATCAGAATGCCAACACCGCCAGCGGAGCGGCCGTCATCGAGGCTCGCGGTAGGTCACGGTCCCCGTGAGACATAGCTACCGCACTTCGGGTGACACGGTCCCCCGATCCTCAATGATCATACGCCGCCTCGGCGGCGCCTGACTGAGAACGGCAAACGGATCGCCGTCCCCTCTCTCATCCAAGTCGGCGTCACGATCGCCGCGGCTCAAGCTGCCCGGCGCGTTACCCTCGCCGCATCCGCGAGGTCCTGTCTGCCCTCAGCGTCGCGGCTCCAATTCGCACATATTCCGGCCCGCTCGAGTTCGCGCCACGCCGTGTCGATCGCCTCCTCATTGACGCGGTCGCCTTCGATGATCATCCGGAATGTGCGCGCGATGATCCGCAGGTCGAGCGCGAACGAGGCATTCTTCACATACCATACATCCATGGCCGCCTTGTCCGCGACCGAGACGATGCGGCCGCCCGCCACCTGCGCCCATCCCGTGATGCCCGGCCGCACGAGGAGACGCGCCTTGTGCTCCAGACGCTGGTCAACCGGAAGCAGGGGCCGAGGCCCCACGAACGACATTTCCCCGACGAGAACATTGTAGAGCTGCGGCAGCTCATCGAGCCGCGTGCGTCGCAGCAACGCGCCGATCCAGGAGCTGCGCTTGGCCTCGTCGACCCGCCGGCCGTAACTGTCGTAGGCCGGCGACATGGTGCGGAACTTGTAGATCCGGAAGGGGCGGCCGAAGCGGCCGGGCCGGCGCTGCGAAAAAAGAACCGGCAGCCCGACGTCGACCAGCGCGAGCAGGCCAACCAGGGCATAGATCGGCGACAACACAGCCATGAGGAGCAGGGCAGCCACGGCATCCAGCCAGCGCTTGACGCGAAGGTAACGATTACCCGAAACCAGCGCCCGTTCCGCGACCGAATACTCGGCGATGCCGTCCCGGCAAAGCCCCTGCCGAGACGCGGTTGTGGGTTCGCTCCTGCCCAATCCAATGCCTTCGGCGATGCGATGCAACGCGATCCCCGCGCGCTCGACCCGCCGCAATGCTTCGTGCGCAGCCTCTGACAGCTTGCCGTCGGGTACCGTGATCACGATGCGGTCGACGTCGACGCCTTCGACTTCGAGCTCGCGCACAACCTCCTCGACATCCTCGGGCATTCCAAGAACAGGGCACGCCATCACGCGCCGCCCGATGTGGCGCTCGCTTCTGCCCAGAATGCCGACGACTTCAACGGCCTCGCCCACTTCCTCCACACCGCGAAGATAAAGCTCGGCAATAGGGTTGAGGCCGACGATCAAGATCTGCGCACGGCGTGCGACCACGGCTCTCCCGACCTCGCCCGCTTTGGCGACGTCCTGGCGGCGGTGATAGAGGAGCCTGACCACCTCCCGCACTCCGCCCATCAGCCCGATCATCAAACCGAACTGCAGCAACGGAAGCGAACGCGGGACGCCCTCGAGCCGGTTCCACACGAAGCCGAGCGCGCACGCGCCGATTACGGTCACGAGCGCAACGTAAATGATGCGGACATAGTCGAAGCGCGTCGCCATCCGCCAGATGGCTCGGTGCTGACCGAACGCGGTGACCGCGAGCGTCGCCGTCACCATCGAAAATAAAAGGTGCGGCGTCACCGACTGCATCCGCTCGAGCGACAGATCAAAATCGTCCCGGAGCATCAACCCGCCGACCGTCGCGGTCGCAACGAAAAGCAAATCAACACACAACATCACAAACGCGTGGAAAGTCATTACGTCGCCCCCGCGCGCAACTATCATACAAGTTTTTATCATTAGACGAATCAGCTCCGGGAAGCAACGTATACGCTGCGTCCGAGAAAAAGGATTCGTTGCAGAAAACCCTCACATTGACCCATGACGCGCGGTCTCGTTCACTCGTCGCCCTGCCAGGCTTTGGGCCAAGCAATGGGCTGTCCTTCCCCCCAGCGCTTTGGCTTGGCAGGTGAGCCAATGGGTTCCTTCGATTTCTTGTCAGGTAGGCTCAACGTGTCTTCCCCCGCGCGGATACCGGTCGCGCGCGCCTGCGGCGCGGCTGCGTCAATGTTCGCCGCGGAACCCGATGTTTCGCCGGCCGGCGCCGCGCGACCTGCCGTCGCATGCACCGCGCCCGCATCGGGTGGCGGCAATAGGAGCGCGCAGAAAAAGGCCAGTAGCGACTGCAGCGCCGTCGTGCGGAGCGGGTAATCGACCAGCGAGTGCAGAAGAATGAGCGCGACGGCGATGCTGGCAGCCCGGGAAAGCAGCAGGTCGATCCGCTGGCGGTGCCGGTCCGGGCGCCGCCAGACGCGCACGGCAGCCGAAATGAACCACATGCCGAAGGCAGCCAAAAGCGCCACCCCCAGCCATCCCGTCTCGAGCCAGAGCTCGAGATAGTCGTTGTGAGCGTGGTTCGCATAGACGTCGAGCAGTGTGTCGCCGGGTTTCTCGTAGAGACCGTAAACGGAGACGAATGTGCCGAGCCCGCTACCGAACGGCTGATGGGCGAGCGCAGCCGCAAAGGTGTTCGAAGCAAACGCCGTGCGCGTGCTGGCGAGCGGATCCTCCTCGAGGCGCGCAAGGACACGGAAGATGGCGAGCTCCGCCGACAACGCCAATCCGACAAGAACCACGCCCAGCAGAACGCGCCGCGACAATCGCGTCGCCGCCATCGAAGCGACGCTTGGGGTGCTAATCGCCAGCAGAACGACGGCACCAACGGCAATCAAGGTCAAAGCCACACCCGCGCGTGAGCGCGAAAACATGAGCGCCACCAGCAGGATCACCATCCCGGTGGCAGCCGCCAGCAGCGGCATCAGAGCGGCAAGCGAAAATCGCTTCTTCGCCGGCGCGGCGCCGAGCGCCAGCGCACAGTGAATGGTCCACGCGGCAGCCGGGAGCAAGAGCATGTAGTGAAAGGCGGCCGTATGATTGCGATTGGCGAAGATTCCCAGTGCGTCGAGCGGATCAGCCGTGGGGTGCAGACGCAAGGGGCTGTCTGGCCCCTGTGCGATCTGCAGCAATCCGAGAAACACGGACGCAACGCCCACCGCCACCAGGGCGATGCTGAGCTTCCGTCGCACAACGTCGTGCGAGAGACCCACACCCAAAAAAATCACGAATGCCGGCAAGGCGGAGAGAGCCGAAGCGAGCGTCGACTGCGGCAGCGCGCTGAGAGCCGACGAGGACCGCGTCTCTCCGATGAGCTGCATGACCTCGCCCGCCAAGCGCAGCGACTCACTCCATCGTTCGGCGGCGAGCCCCAGCGGCAGACCCTGCAAAAGAGGCCATACGACAGCGGCCGCAGCGATGAAGAGCGCCAACCTGCCACGAGCCCACGTACCGGCCGTGTGCGCCAGCACCGGAGCAAGCAAAACCACACTTGCAACGAGCAAGACGACGTCGGCCAGTACGCCTGGACGCGCAGCCCCTCCGAGCACACAGGCGCCAATCAGCAGCGCCGCCACGCTCCATTGAAGGGCCCGACTCGTTGAGGTCGTCACATCAACCGATCACTGCCCGCTCGCCGGGCGGTCCTTACTGCCGCCGGAGAGGCCGATGGCCAACGCGGCGCCGCCAGCAATCACCGCACCGCCTATCAGGTATGGCGTGGCGCCGGCTCCGGTTGCTGCCGTCGAGGATGCGCCGGCCAACTGCAGGCATTGCGCTTCCGTCGCAACCGTCACTACGGCGCCGGGCTCAACCTTCTGCTGGCATCCATTATCATGCAGGATGATGGCCGAACTCTGGGGCCCCGCCATCACCATGGTTCCTGGTGCTACCGAAGAGCCGGCGGCCGCGGGCCGGTAACCGGAGCCGGTGTTCACCTGGACGGCCCCAACGACACCCTGCAAAGTTGCGGCTTGAGCCGCCGAGGTCGACACGAGCCCGCATGCGAAGAGAAGCAATCCAATGCGAAAATGCATTCGACAATCCTCACCATCCCTCGATACAGAGCGTAGTTAACACGGCTCGCGCGACGTGTTCAATGGGTCTTCCTCTTTTGCGCACTACCGCGCGTGCTGATGAGACGCATGTGTTGCAGCGCGAACACTGGTGTTGGAAATCTCCGGCCCGCACGGACGATGCTCACTCCTACTGATGCGTTGGAAACTCCATCCCAAGAATTATGCTCGCCGAGTCACATTCTCGCCATGCTCCTTCCTGATCGGTGGCACTTGGCAGCGGCGGTGCCCAGATGATTGATCTTCACACACACATCCTTCCCGGGATCGACGACGGCGCGCGCGACCTCGCGGCAGCGCTGGCCATGGCCGACGCCTTCGCCTCTTGCGGCGTCGAGCTCGTCGCGTGCACGCCGCACATTCTGCCCGGGCTCTATCACAACAACGGACCGGACATTCGATTGGCAGTC
>CAYWBX010000199.1:0-6295 GCA_964456015.1 uncultured Hyphomicrobiaceae bacterium
CGTTGACCCAGGCCGAAAGCGCGATCAGCGCAAGGCATGGACCGAGCGGCAGGTCGAAGCCGAGACCGAAGTAGACGCCGGCCACGGTGACGAGCTGACCGCCGACGCCGAACCAGCGCAGCCGGACGATGGTCTGCATCCTGAGACGGCTCTCGTCGGCCTTGATGCCGAACCGTTCACCCGCGCTCATGTCCGCCACCACTCCCTGACCGCTCGACCGCACCGGCGCGCTCGCTCGCCCTCGCTTCTAGCGCAACTGCTCCGTACGTGGAATCCGCCGGCACCGTCCGCTGGCAAGCCGCCTGTCTTTCCGCGGCAGGTATGCTAGACGACCAAATCGCTCGCAGCGGGTGGATCACGCGAGCGGGTTGCTTGCCTTCGCCTGGCGGCGATCATCCGGGTGCCGCGCCCCTGAGCTGGACCGACCATGCAACGCTCTCGACCCGAAAGCGACCCTGACATCCCCCCCGTCGCGGTCAAGGACCTGCGCAAGGTCTTCGGCGCCGTGACCGCCGTCGACGGCATCTCGTTCACCCTGACGCCCGGCACCATCACCGCAATCCTCGGCGGCAACGGTGCCGGCAAGACAACGACCATCGCCATGCTGATGGGCCTCATCGTGCCCACCTCCGGTCTCGCCCGGGTGCTCGGCGCCGACATGGCGCGCGAGCGCCATCGCGTCCTGCACCGTATGAATTTCGAGAGCCCCTACGTCGACATTCCGATGCGCCTCACGGTGCGCCAGAACCTCGAAGTCTTCGGCCGGCTTTACGGCGTCGCCGATCTGCGCGAGACCATCGCCCGTACCGCGGAGGAACTGCGCCTTTCCGACCTGCTGGACCTCCCCTACGGCCGGCTCTCCGCCGGCCAGAAGACGCGGGTGTCGTTGGCCAAGGCGCTGCTCAACGCACCCGAACTGCTGCTGCTCGACGAGCCGACGGCGTCGCTCGATCCCGATACGGCCGACTGGGTGCGCGGCATCCTCGAGCGCTACGCGCAATCCCGCAGCGCCACTGTCCTGCTTGCCTCCCACAATATGGCCGAGGTCGAGCGCCTTGCCCGGCGCGTCATCATGCTCGAGAAGGGCCGCATCATCGCCGATGCGACGCCGCGCGCCCTCATCGAGCAGTTCGGCCGGCGCAACCTCGAGGAAGTCTTCCTCGCCATTGCGCGGCGCGGGCCCGGGGAGGCGGCGCATGGCTGAGGGCACCCTGCCGAAGACGCCGCTTCGCGAGCAGACCGGCGTTATCGCCTCCCTGCGCCGCGTTCTGGGCCTCGTCCTGCGCTACTGGTACGTCATCCGGTCCTCCTGGCCTCGGACCGCAGAGTTGATCTACTGGCCCCTCGTGCAGATGCTGATGTGGGGCTTCCTCCAGCAGCACCTCGCCAAGACGACAAGCCTGGCGGGCCAGGCGGCCGGGCTGTTCATCGGCGGGGTCCTCCTCTGGGACATCCTCGTTCGCAGCCAGCTTGGTTTCTCGGTCGCCTTTTTGGAGGAGATCTGGTCGCGCAATCTCGGTCACCTGATGATGAGCCCGCTGCGCCCGCACGAGCTCGTCGTCGCCTTGATGGTCGTGAGCCTCTTGAAGCTCTCGGTCGCCATGCTGCCCGTCGCGCTCCTCGCCTATGCGTTCTTCGGATTCAATCTCTTGAGCCTCGGCTTCGCGTTCGCCGCGTTCTTCGCCAATCTGGTGCTCACGAGCTGGTCGCTCGGCCTCGTCTCGATCGGCGTGGTCCTGCGCTGGGGACTGGGAGCCGAGACGTTCTCCTGGCTGGCGGTCTTCGTGCTGCTGCCGGTCGTGTGCGTCTACTATCCCTTGTCGACCCTGCCGGCTTGGCTGCAGCCCGTGTCGCTGGCGCTCCCGCCCACCTATGTGTTCGAGGGCTTGCGCGCCCTCGTCATCGAACACACGTTCCGCGCGTCCGACATGGTGGCGGCGCTCGCTCTCAATGCCGTCTGGATCTGTCTTGCCTATCTGGCGTTCCGCTGGTTCCTGGAGGAAGCCCGTCGCCAGGGCTCGCTGGTCCAGATGGGCGAGTGAGACCGGCCCGCTCGCTCGCGCGACGGCCATCCCGGCGTCGGCAGCCGGCTCCTCCTTGTGGAAAACGGTGACGCGAAGCGCTGCGACCCCGAAACTGCGTGGTCCGCCACCCGAATCACTTATGCGTTTGCGTTGCACAGCATCGTCAGCCAGCCGTCGGACGTTTGCCGCATGCGCTTCAGCCCCCAGTTTCTGGACGAGATCCGCGCCCGGCTGCCGGTGAGCCGGGTGGTCTCGCGCAAGGTCGCGCTCAAGAAGGCCGGGCGCGAGTACAAGGGCCTCTCCCCTTTCAAGGCCGAGCGCACGCCTTCATTCTTCGTGAACGATCAGAAGGGTTTCTATCATTGCTTCGCTTCCGGCGCGCACGGCGACATCTTCAAGTTCGTCATGGAGACCGAGGGCCTCTCGTTTCCTGAGGCCGTCGAGCGCCTCGCAGGCGAAGCCGGCGTCCCCATGCCGAAAGGCGAGCCCAACGACGCAACCGACCAGACCCGCCGGGACGAGCGCTCCCGGCTATTCGACCTGATGGAGGTGGCCTGCCGCTTCTTTCAGGACTGCCTGAACGGTCCACTCGGTCAGGAGGCGCGCCGCTACATCGAGCGACGCGGCCTCGATCGGGCGACCGTCGCCGACTTCCGGCTGGGCTTCGCCCCGGCCGGGCGCTCCGCCTTAAAGGAGCTACTCGCTCGCGAAGGCTTCAGCCCCAGGGAGATGGCGCTCTCTGGCATGGTCGTCGCAGGCGAGGACATCGCCGTTCCCTACGACCGGTTTCGCAACCGCGTAACCTTTCCGATCGCGGACGCGAAGGGTCGCACCATCGCCTTCGGCGCCCGCGCGCTCGACCCGGATGCCCCCGCCAAATATCTCAATTCGCCTGAGACCCCGCTGTTCCACAAGGGCTCCGTGCTGTTCAATGCCCACCGGGCCCGCCCGCTCGCCCACGAGCGCGACCGCCTGATCGCCGTCGAAGGCTACATGGACGTGATCGCGCTCGCCGAGGCCGGCATTGGTGAGTGCGTGGCGCCGCTCGGGACGGCGCTCACCGAGGAGCAGGTGCACCTCCTGTGGCGCATGGCGCCGGTGCCGATCCTGTGCTTCGACGGGGACGCCGCCGGTCGCCGGGCGGCGTTTCGCGCGGTCGAGACGGTGCTCCCGCACCTGAAGCCCGGCTTCAGCGTTCAGTTTGCGTTTCTGCCCGACGGGCTCGATCCCGATGACTTCGTCCGCCAGCAGGGGCGGGACGCGCTCGAGGACCTCCTTCGCAACCGCACACGCCCGCTGTTCGACGTGTTGCTGGAGCGCGAGGAGCAGGCCGGAGGGGCGATCATCACGCCGGAGGCGCGCGCGGCCCTCGAGACCCGCCTCAAGGCGCAAGTCGCACGGATCGGCGACGCCACCGTGCGCGCCCACTACGAGTCCGAACTGCGCCAGACGCTCTGGGAACGCAGCCGCCGGCAGGTCCGCGAAATCGTGCGCGCCGGGGGCAGAGGCCGCGCAGCCGGCTTGTTGCGCCGCAACAATGCTCAGCTCGATTGGCGCGTCCGCGAGCGCGTGCGCCTGGGCGGACAGTCGGTCAGACCGACCGAAGTCCCGGCGGTCAGCCCGAGCAACGAGCTCATCAACCGGGCCGCCCCGGTCCCGCCGCGGGAAGCCCTGATACTGCGGACTTTGCTCAATCACCCCTGGCTTATTGCCGATGTCGCCGAAGAAGTCAGCAGCCTCAGCTTTTCCCTTCCCGGACTCGCCCAGCTGCGCGACGCACTTCTTTCTGTCGCGGCGGAGGATAAATCACTTGACAGGGGTTCCGTCGCTGCCCATGTCACGCGTCACGGCTTGGCCAAAGTCGTTGCCCTCGTCGAGCGTGCGATCACGCATAAAGGCGACAAGTTCGCCGAACCTGAGGCAGACCCGGCGGCCGTCGTGACCGGTTGGCGACATGTGGTATCCCTTCACCGCAGGGATGAGGTGCGGCGAGAGGTGGATGCCGCCCGTCGCGCATTGGAGGAGGAGGGCAGCGAGGAGGCGTTCCGGCGCCTTCAGGAGTTGCTCGTGCTTTTGGGCCGGTTGGACGGAACGGACGCCCTTTCGGACGAGACTGCCGCGCGGCGAGGAGGGTGCCCGGACGATGGCGTCGGCGTATGACCTCGGCACGCGGGGATGGACCCGGTTGCGGTGCGCAACCGTCGACAATGGGGCGAACGACATGCTGGCGTTAGGGTCGCAGAGCGGGCGGGTGCGGCTGAGAGCCCAGGGCGACCGTTGCGGCAGACCCCGGTCGGGTCCGCGCGGCCGTCCGAAGCCAGTCGCAAGGGATCGCAGGACCGAGCCGGCTCCAAGCCACTATCCCTGAGTGCCGAAGTCGTGCTCAGCGCGGGGGCGGACAGCCCTCGCTCCTGGACTTGGCTCGCGAGCCTTTCGATCGGAGTAAGAGATCACATGGCGCAGAAATCGGCTCAGAAATCGGCTCAGAAGGCGGACGATCAGGCTGCCGTCGGCAGCGAGACGGTCGAAAAGGATAGCCCCCTCCTCGACCTGACGGATCAGTCCGTCAAGCGGCTGCTGAAAGTCGGCAAGGCGCGCGGCTACGTTACGCATGAGGAGCTCAACTCCGTCCTCCCCTCGGAGGAGGTGACCCCCGATCAGATCGAAGACACCATGGCCATGCTCAACGATATGGGCATCAGCGTGGTGGAGCAGGAAGACGGCGAGGAGGCCCCGCTCGCCGCCGATGAGGCGGTGCTCGACGATGACGAGAACCGCTCGGTCATGGCCCAGACGCTGCCCGCCAAGACCGAGACCAAAGCCGAGCCGGCGGAGCGGACCGACGATCCCGTTCGCATGTACCTGCGCGAAATGGGCTCGGTTGAGCTGCTCTCCCGCGAGGGCGAGATTGCGATCGCAAAGCGCATCGAGGCTGGCCGCGAAGCGATGATCGCGGGTCTCTGCGAGAGCCCGTTGACGTTCCAGGCCATCATCATCTGGCGCGACGAGCTCAACGAGGGAAAGATTCTGCTGCGCGACATCATTGACCTCGAGGCGACCTACGAAGGCCCCGAGGCGAAGGCCGCTCCCATGGTGCAGCCGGGCGCCTTGCCGCCGGCCGCTGCAGCCGCGCCGGGACGCGCCGGCAGCGATGGTGATGGCGAGGACCTCGGGGATTCCGCCGCGCCATCCGAGCCTGACGAGGAGGACGACTACGAGAACGCGCTCTCGCTCGCGGCCATGGAGGCCGAGCTCAAACCGAAAGTGCTCGAGACCTTCGACAACATCGCCGCGAAGTACAAGAAACTCAGGAAGCAGCAGGACAAGAAGCTTGAGCAGCAGGTCGCGGGCGAAGCCGGCAACCGTAAGGACCAGAAGGCCTACGAAAAGTTGCGCGACGAGATCGTCAAGGACGTCAAGAGCCTCTCGCTCAACAACAATCGCATCGAAAGCCTCGTCGAGCAGCTCTATTCGATCAACAAGCGTCTCGTCGGTCTCGAGGGGCGGCTGATGCGGCTTGCCGACAGCTACGGTGTGCCGCGCCAGGATTTCATCACCGAGTACTATGGCAACGAACTCGACCAGACGTGGCTCGACCGGCAGGCCAAGTGCGGCATTAAATCCTGGGAACGCCTGATCAAGGCCGAGCGCGCCCAGATCGAGAAGTTGCGCACCGAGATCCATGAGCTCGCCTCCGAGACCGGCCTCGAGATCACCGAGTTTCGGCGGATTGTGAAGGCTGTGCAGAAGGGCGAGCGCGAGGCCCGGCAGGCCAAGAAGGAGATGGTCGAGGCGAACCTGCGGCTCGTCATCTCGATCGCCAAGAAGTACACGAACCGCGGCCTGCAGTTCTTGGACCTCATCCAGGAAGGCAACATCGGCCTCATGAAGGCGGTCGACAAGTTCGAGTACCGCCGCGGCTACAAGTTCTCGACCTATGCGACCTGGTGGATCCGGCAGGCGATCACGCGCTCCATCGCCGATCAGGCGCGCACGATCCGCATTCCCGTGCACATGATCGAGACGATCAACAAGATCGTGCGCACGAGCCGTCAGATGCTGCACGAGATCGGCCGCGAGCCGACGCCGGAGGAGCTGGCTGAGAAGCTCGCGATGCCGATCGAGAAGGTGCGCAAGGTTCTCAAGATCGCCAAGGAGCCGATCAGCCTCGAGACGCCCATCGGCGACGAGGAGGATTCGCATCTCGGCGACTTCATCGAGGACAAGAACGCCGTGCTGCCGATCGACGCCGCGATCCAATCGAACCTGCG
>CAYWBX010000200.1:0-6289 GCA_964456015.1 uncultured Hyphomicrobiaceae bacterium
GAACGGCATGCGGCCGCGCCAGCTGCCCTACCGGCCGACGGTGTTCGAGCTGCATCGCAACGGCAGAATGTTTCCGCCCAACTACTTACACGAGAGCTGGCTCGACTACCTTTACTGGGATACCGAGCTGGAGCCCTGAGCCGGCCTCACCGTGCGGATCGCGGGGTTACCGGCGTCGTCACGATGCGGGCGTGATGCCGGCCGGTCGTTCCACCGCCGCCAGAAGCTGGCTGACGCCGAGGACGCGGCGCAGGGAATTCTCGACCAGTTCGGCTTGCCGCGCGTCGACCTGCGTCATCCTCAGATCAACGCTGATCATCGAGCCATCGCCGGACTCGCGCGAGGCGTGAACGCGGCTTGGGACAAGCCCGAGCTTGGAGAACGGCTCGAGAAGCCGCGGGAGGAGTCCGGGGTCGGCCTCGGCCGTCACCAGAAAGCGGGCCGAGACAACGGCATGGGAGGGGGCCGCGGCGCCGGAGAAACCAGCGGCGACATGCGCCTGCATAGAGGTGGTCATAGCGGGGAGCCTTCACAAGGATCAAAGGAAAAGGAGTGCGCGTCGAAACCCGGTGCCCTCAGGCGACCGGGGCGCTAATTCGCGCATTGATCCAGATGTGAAGGACGGAAACCATGGCACTCCTTGTGCCACACAATCGTTGATCCTTCAACAACGCCCGCATCCCGCCTGCGAAGTTCCGCCGGTCGGTCTGCCGGGACGCGGCTGCGCCCGAGGATGGACGGGGGCTCGTGACGGCTGACCGGCCTCTGCGTCGCTTTGCCGGCGGCCATGCGACGTCGTCCCACCGGTTGCCTGGGACCCGGTCTTCGTGCAACCGATTGCAGACCAAAAGCGAGACGGGCCTGGGAGAAGCGGAATGGCAAAGGACGGGGCAGGGCCGGCAGACGCCAAGGCAGGCGCGCTGGCCGGCATCAAGGTGATCGATCTGACGCGGGTGCTGGGCGGTCCCTTCGGCACGCAGCTCCTCGCCGATCACGGCGCCGACGTCATCAAGCTCGAACCACCGCAGGGCGACGAGGTGCGCGACTGGGGGCCGCCGTTCCATGATGGCGACGCGGCCTATTACATCGGCATCAACCGCAACAAGAGGTCGGTCGGTCTCGATCTCGCCAAGCCTGAAGGACGCGAGGTGCTCCTGCAGCTCCTTGAGGGCGCGGACGTGCTGATCGAGAACTTCAAGCCCGGCTCCATGGAGGCCTGGGGCATCGGCTACGATACGCTCAAGAAGCGCTTCCCACGGCTCATCTACTGCAAGATTTCCGGCTTCGGCGACACCGGTCCGCTCGGCGGGTTTCCGGGCTATGACGGGATCGTCGGCGCGATGACCGGCCACTACAGCGTCAACGGCTCGCCCGAGTCCGGTCCCATGCGGCTCGGCCTGCCCGTCGTCGACATCTCGATGGGTCTTTATTGCGTCATCGGCATTCTGCTGGCGATGCATGAGCGCTCGCTTTCAGGCGAGGGCCAGCAGATCGAGGTGACGCTCTATGATGCCGCGCTCTCGCTGATGCATCCGCATTTCCCGAATTACTTTCTTTCGGGCAAGACGCCGCAGCTCACCGGCAATCAGCACGCCAATCTTGTGCCCTATGGCATGTACGACACCAAAACCTGCAAGATCATGATCGGCGCCGGCAACAATCGCGCCTTCCGAAAAGTGTGCGAGGTGCTGGGTGAACCGCAGCTTGCCGATGACCCGCGCTTCAAGACCAACGCCGACCGGCAGAAGAACCGCGATGCGCTGAACGAGATCCTATCAGCGAAGCTCGCCGAGGTCGACGGGACGACATTCTCGCTCGAGCTCTTGAAGGCGGGGCTGCCCTGCGGACCTGTGCTTGATACACGGCAGGTGCTCGAAGGCGAGCACATTCGTGCCCGCGGCATGATCCTTGAGAAGGATTGGTACAAGGGCATCGGCACGCCGGTTCGCCTCTCGCGCACGCCCGCCCGCCTGAAGTCGCCGCCGCCGAAGTTCTCGGAACATGCGCGCGAGGTCTTGCGCGAGAACGGGTTCAGCGACGCGGAGATCGAGAGGCTTGCCGCGACGGGCATCGTTGTCGAGAAGCGGCGCGCTTAAGGCACGGACAGGGAAGGACAAGAGGATGCTGTTCTTCGTCATCTCGACGCCGCGTCCTGAGAAACCGTCGCTCATGACACCCAGTCGCGAGGCGTACTGGGAATGGCTGGCGCCGTTGCAGAAGAAGGGGTTGTGCAAGGGCGTCTGGGCGCGCACGGGTCGCGGCGCGGTCGCGCTGCTCGATGTTCCCGACAACGAGACATTGCATCGGCTGATGAACGAGTGGGCCGAGATCATCCCGGCTACGTTCGAAGTCTATCCTGTGATCGACCCGGGTCCTGCGAAGGACTATCTTAAGAAGCATAAGAAGAAGGGCGCTTGAACTCGCCGCGACAGGGGAGGGACGGAAAATGCCGGAAGCAGTGAAGCTCGAAAGGCACGGTGCGGTGGCGGTGCTGCGCCTCGATGATCCGTCCGCCATGAACGCGCTTTCGCCCGCGGTGAAAGCCGGAATGCAGCAGCACGTGCCGGTGGTCACGGCGGACGCTTCGGTGCGGGCCATCGTGCTCACCGGCACCGGCAAGGCGTTCTGCGCCGGCGGCGACATTCGCGCCATGAAGGATCCCGAAGGACGCAAGGCTCCGGCCGTGCGTAGCCGAATGCAGACGACCCACGCCTGGGCGCGCGCCCTGCTCGACTGCGACAAGCCGGTGGTCGCCGCCGTCAACGGCGCCGCCGTGGGCGGCGGACTCGCGCTGGCGCTTCTCGCCGATATCGTCATTGCAAGCCGTGAAGCCTACTTCATGAGCGGGTATTCCAAGCTCGGTGCGCTGCCCGATCTCGGCGTGCTGCAGACCCTGCCGTGGGCGATCGGGAGCCTGCGCGCCAAGGAGATGATCCTGCTCAATCGGCGCTATTCAGCCGACGAGGCGGTTGCGATCGGACTCGCCAACCGCGCCGTTGCCCCGGAAAAGCTGATGGAGGAGGCGCTGGCTGCGGCAAACGAGATCGCGAGCGGCCCCGCCGCCATGATGACGATGAGCAAAGTCCTGATGAAGCGCGCCTACGAGGCGAGCGTGGAGGAGTTCTTCGAGCGCGAGGCCATCGCGCAGGCGATCGCCTTCGGCAGTGCCGAGTTCGCCGAGGGGGTGGATGCCTTTCTCAGCAAGCGAAAGCCGAAGTTCATCTGACGGGTTGCCGGCGAAGTCGCTTTCCTATGGCGGGCACGGAGGCGACGGCGGGGCTCGCAGATCAGCCGATGTCGCCGTCCAAATAGTACCAGCGCCCGCCCTCGCGAACGAACCGCGACGTCTCCTTCAGCGCATGGGTTGCGCCGCCGGCACGCGAGCGCGCCGTGAAGGCAACGGTCGCCTGATCGCCCGACTCGTGCGCGGCGTGAATGGAAAGACCGATCCATCGCTGGTCGGTCGGCAGATGGACTTGCGGCGGCCGCTTCGAAGGGTGCCATGTTGACATCAAGTAGGCGGCATCACCGAGCACGAAGGCCGAATAGCGCGCGCGCATGAGCGCCACCGCTGTCGGGGCCGCCACGCCGCCGTGATAGGGCGCGCAGCACGAGGCATAGTCGATGGCCTCGCTCTTCTTGCGGCAGGGGCAGCGCACCCAGCGCCTCCAGGCGATGCGACCAGGCGGTTGGGGTGCACTATTTCGCTCCATCGGCCGTCCATGCCGCGAGCACACGGGTCATCGGATCCGAGCCCGGCTCCAGACGCGCAAGGTTGCGGGCGAGCCGTGCGTAGCCCAGGGCGGCGGTCTTGTGATACCCGCCGTCGGCGCCCATGTCCTCGAGGCCTTGTGCGAGATCCTCCATCTCGATCGCCCAGCGGGCAGCCTTGTCGTCGAGCTCGGGCGCTGCGCTGCGGACGCAGGTGAGCAACCCGGGGCGCGCCGCGTCGAGCTCGCTCATCACGCGATCGAGAAGGCCGACCTGCCGTGCCGCTGCAAGGATGTTGGCAAGAAGTGCGGTTGCTCCTTTGTTGGCGGCCGAAAAGAGAACCTTCATCTCCGTGGCTTGGCTCAAGCTGTCGCCGAGCCGGATCACGGGCATCCGCTCGCTCTGCAGGGCGCTGAGCACGGCCGAAGCTGGTCCTGAGACGTAAAGTCGGGTTTTCATCTTTCCCGTACCGGGCGGCGGCCCGATGATGCCGCCATCCGAAACGACGGCGCCGGCGGCCGCGAGCCGCCTTCCGATCCGGAGCGTTTTCGATGGCGTGATCGAGTTGCACTCGACGAAATGCAGCGGCTTGCCGCCGAGCTTGCTCGCGACAGCCTCGCCGAGCGGCTCGGCCTGATCCGCCGGCACGATCGACAGGAACGTGTCCGCAGCGGCGATGACATCGGTGAGCGAGGCGAGGAGCCGCACGCCGGCCTGCTCCGCGCGCTCAGCGGAGCGCCGCGACCGGCCTTGCGCGGTCGAGACCACGTCAAAGCCGCTGCGCCGCAGGTCCGCCGCGATCCCGGCCCCCATGGCGCCAAGGCCGAGCACTGCGATTATCCTGGGGGTAGAGACAGTCGCCATGGGCAATCTCCCGGTCCGACGCGAGGCCGTCGGCAGATATGTAGCCGCCGCCGAGCTTGCTGGCCAGCCCGCGCGTCGTGGCGAACAGGCGTTGAGTGGTCCGGGGAGCGGGTCGCACCAAAACGAAGCGGCCGCCGTCTTCAACGGCGGCCGCTCTGTCATCGCTTGTTCCGGCAGGCAATCGGGCAGGTTGCTCCCGACTACTCCGCGGCTTCCTCGGTGGTGCGGCGACGGCGGCGGATCGGGGCCGTCGCCTCGGCCGTGTTTCCAAGGAGCGCGCGCTCGGCCTCCGCCTTTGCCTTCTCCTTGGCGATGAGATCGTCGCGTTTGGCGGCGATCTTGCGCAGGTCGCGCAGCATTCCGCCGGTCCCTGCCGGGATCAGGCGGCCGACGATCACGTTCTCCTTGAGGCCGTTGAGCGTGTCGATCTTGCCGTTGACCGAGGCTTCGGTGAGCACGCGCGTCGTCTCCTGGAACGAAGCGGCCGAGATGAACGAGTTCGTCTGCAGCGATGCCTTCGTGATGCCGAGCAACACGGGCTTGCCCTTGGCCGGGCGCTTTCCGGCCATCTCGAGCGCCCGGTTCCTTGCGCGCACCTCGACGGCGTCGATCTGCTCGCCCTTGAGATACTCGCTGTCGCCCGGATCCTCGATCTCGATCTTCTGCAACATCTGGCGGACAATGACCTCGATGTGCTTGTCGTTGATCGTCACGCCCTGCAGCCGGTAGACGTCCTGGATCTCCTTGATCAGGTACTTGGCGAGTTCCTCGACGCCCTTGATGGCGAGAATGTCGTGCGGCGCCGGGTGGCCGTCATAGACAAACTCGCCCTTCTCGATCCTGTCGCCGTGCTGAACCGCAAGGCTCTTGCCGCGCGGGATCAGGTACTCGACGGGCGCAAGGCTTTCGTCGTCCGGCTTGATCGTGATGCGCTGCTTGTTCTTGTAGTCCTTGCCGAACTCGACGACTCCCGAGACCTCCGCGATGATCGCGTGATCCTTGGGCCGGCGCGCCTCGAAGAGCTCGGCAACGCGCGGCAGACCGCCGGTGATGTCGCCGGCCTTGGTCGAGGCGACCGGGATGCGCGCCAGCGCGTCGCCCGCCTTGACCTTCGTGCCCGGCTCCGTCGAGAGCACCGAATCGACCGGGAGCAGATAGCGGGCATCGCCGCCGCGCGCGAGCTTGATCGGCTTGCCGCCCTTGCTCTCCTTGATGACGATGGCCGGCTTGAGGCCGGCGCTGCGCGGGCTCGCGCGCCAGTCGACGACGACGCGGTTCGTCGTTCCCTTCACGTCGTCGGTCAACTCCTTGACGGAGAGGCCCTCGACCATGTCCTCGAAGTCGACCACGCCATCGACCTCGGAGAGGATGGGACGGGTGAACGGGTCCCACTGCGCGATTCTGGTGCCGCGCTTGACCTCGTCGCCCTCATCGACAAAGAGGCGGGCGCCGTAGACAATCCTATGCGTCGCCAGCTCCTTGCCGCCCTGATCGACGATGACCACGGACATGGTGCGCCCCATCGCAATCAGCCGGCCCTGGCTGTCCTTGGCGATGTTGCGGTTCTTGATCCGCACCGTGCCGTTGAAGTTCGACTCGATGAACGACTGCTCGAGCGTCTGCGCGACGCCGCCGATGTGGAACGTGCGCATGGTGAGCTGCGTGCCCGGCTCGCCGATCGACTGCGCGGCGATCACGCCGACCGCCTCGCCGA
>CAYWBX010000201.1:0-6283 GCA_964456015.1 uncultured Hyphomicrobiaceae bacterium
GCCGGGGGCAAGACGCACACGCCCGCCGGCGCGCCCGGCAAGCCCCCCGCGGGCGGGCCGCAGGCGCCGCAGGAGTTCTCGCCGCTCGAGATCGCGCGGGCGGCGGCCGGGCGCACGGCCGACGACATGGCGGCGCGCCAGACCATCGGGACGCGCGCCGACGGCGCCCCGCCGGGGCTCGACTCGGACGGCTTCACGGACGCCTACACGCGCCAGCAGAACGGCCGCACGGTGCACGTCCAGGGCTACCGGACGCCGAAGTGAGGAGGTGCCATGATCGAGCGCACGGCGCTCAGACTCGCCACCGTCATGGCGCTCGCCAACGGCTTTGCCGCGCCCTGGCCGACCATGGCGCAGGGGCGGGTCTTCGATTCCCGCTTCGATCCCCTGCAGGCGGTCGACCTCAAGGAGCCGGACGAGCTCTTGCCGACGATCCTGGTCGCCACCGACGATGATCGCGGCAAGTCGCTCTCCGAAAACAACGGCGGACCGCCCTTCGAGCACGAGGTGACGCTCGCGCTCGAACTCTCGATCGGCATGGTCGGCGAGAGCGAGGAAAGCGAGCTCTTCCTCGGCATGCCGCAGTCCGAGCCCGAGCTCGAGGCGATGCTCGATCTCTTCGAGCGGCAGGTCAAGGCCGCGCTCGTCAATCCGGTGGCGCCCTGGACCGAGCGCTTCCAGCGGGTGGCGCGGCGCATCACCGGATGGTCGTCGGAGCGCTTCGTCGAGCGCGATTCGAACGTCCGGCTGGCGGCGCGGAAGATCTCGGCGACGGTGCTCCTGCCGCTCGAGGACCTGGTGCCGCTCAGCTCCGACCCGCCGGCGGCCGTCATTCCGGAGCCGCTCGGCTCGCTGCTTGCGGCGATCGCGGCCTCGAGCTCGCCCTACGCGCCGGCCGCCGGCCAGCTCGCCGCCCTGCTGCTCGCCGCCGGCGCCGGCGCCACGGTCACGATTCCGAAACTCGAGCGCGTGCGCTTCATCGAGGCGAACCAGGCCGAACGGAACGGCGCCGGCACGCCGAAAGGCCCGCGCCCCGACGGCGTCGCCGAGGTGGTGCTGCCGGTGCCCTAGGCGGTACGGCGCAGGAGGTGCGCCTCGACGTGCGCGAGCACGTCGGCGATCAACCGGTCGCCGGCCAGGGCGATCTCGGGGTCGCCCGCCGATGCGAAGGCCCGCCGCCAGACCGCCATGTCGGCGTGCAGCAGCGCGAGGCCGTTGCGGCCCGCCCGGTTGGCGTCGAGATAGCGCTCGCCGAGGAGCAGGGCGGTGAGGCTTTCGAGCACGGCAAGCCGCGCCTTGAGCGCCGCGATCTCCGCTTCGGTCATGGCGTCCTCCTCGCGGGCAAGTTGCGCGCGCGGCGCAGTCAACCGCGCCGGGTGCCCCGCCGTCAATTCGCCTTTTCCTATCGTCGTAAACCCCTGGGAGCATTTTTCCGATGTCGACCATCGTCGTCAAGCCCGCCGAGGGCCTCCTCGTGCGCAATCCAGACCGCGGCTTCCGCCCGCTCGAGGCCGCCGGCGAGGCGGTTCCCCTCACCGAGTACTGGCTGCGCCGGCTGCGCGACGGCGACGTCGTCCGGGTCGCGCCCGAGACGAAGCCGAAGACCTCCAAGTGAAAGGACCCTGACCCATGGGCGTCATCTTCAACAACATCCCGGGCAACATCCGCGTGCCGCTCTTCTACGCCGAGTTCCAGCCCGGCGGCACGCCTTACCAGAGCCAGGCGCGCCTCCTCCTCGTCGGGCAGAAGCTCGCCGCCGGCACGGCGACGGCGGACGCGCCGATCCTGGTGCGCGACGGCCAGGAGAACGCGCTCTTCGGGGTGGGCTCCATGCTGGCGCAGATGGTGCGCATGGCGCGCCGCAACGCGCCGCTGCAAGAGATCTGGGCGCTGCCCGTCGCCGATCTCGCGGGCGGCACGCAGGCCACCGGCTCGTTCACCATCTCAGGCGCCCCGGCCGCGACCGCCGGCGTGCTCACCGTCGCCATCGCCGCCGAGCGCGTGCGCGTCGGCGTGCTCACCTCCGACACCAACAACACGATTGCGACGAACCTCGCCGCCGCCATCAACGCGTTGGCGCACCTGCCGGTGACGGCCGCCGTCGACGGCACCAATCCGGCCAAGGTCAACGTCACCGCCCGGCACAAGGGCACGCTCGGCAACGCCATCGAGCTCGCCGCCGCCTCGCTCACCGAGGACGGCCCCAATCCGGTCGCGGTCGCGGTTGCCGCCATGGCGTCGGGCTCGGGCGATCCGGACCTCGCCACTGCCTTCGCGGCGCTCGGCGACGACGAATACGACTGGATCGCCTCGCCCTATGCCGACACCACCAACCTCGGCCGCGCCTCCGATCTCCTGAACGACGTCTCCGGCCGCTGGAGCTACGCCAAGCAGATCTACGGCCACTACCTCACCGTCCACACCGGCACCGTCGCGGCGCTCTCGACGCTCGGCAATTCCCGCAACGACCAGCACGTCTCGATCTTCCCCTGCCGGCGCTTCCAGACGCCGCCCTGGGAGGTGGCGGCAGCCCTCGGCGCCGTCGCCGCCGTCCATCTCCAGGACGCGCCGGAGCTCTCGCGGCCCTTGCAGTCGCTCGAGCTCGTCGGCGTCAAGGGCCCCAGGCTCGAGGCCGACCGGCTGACCAAGGCCGACCGGCAGACGCTCTACTTCGACGGCATCTCGGGCTACTACGTCGGGCGCGACGGGCGCGTGCGGATCGACCGGATCGTCACGACCTACCAGGCCAACGCCTGGGGCGACGCCGACTGGACCTATCTCGACGTCGAGACCATGGCGCAGGCGATGTACGGCATCCGCTACATCCGCGCGGCGGTGACGAGCGTGCACGGCCGGCAGGCGCTGGCGTCGACGAATCCGGGCGGGCTGCCGCACATCGCGACGCCGACCGACATCCGCAATACCGTGATCCACGCCTACACCAAGCTCGTCGTCGAGGAGGGCGTGTTCGAGAACATCGACGCCTTCCGCGCGAGCCTCGTCGTCGAGCGGAGCGCCAGCGATCCCAACCGCATCGACGTCGGCATGAAGCTCGATCACGTCAATCAGCTCCGGATCGTCGCCGCGGCGGCGGTCAACTACATGCAGCTCGAGAACCGTCAGGCGGCGTGACGGCGATCTGACCGGGCCGGACGGCGGCCGCACGGGCGCCGGCGGCCGGCTCCCTGCAAGGGAGTCGCCGGCGCCAAACAAAGGAGAACCGATCCATGGGCAACAACGTCGGCGGACGTGTCGACATCCGCATCGGCGGCGAGGTCTATCACCCCGTCGCCGAGGTCAGCATCGAGCCGGTCAACGTCGAGGTCGAGGTGGTCGACAACCAGGACGGCACCATCGGCCGCTCGGTCAAGTCGCATCATTTCGCTTGCGAGCTCACCATCCGTGATGCCGCCGGCCTCGACCCGAACCGGCTGTTCGTCGAGAGCTTCGACTTCTCGATGGTCGAGCGCGAGATGGGCCGCTCGATCCTCCTGACCAACGCCTTCGCGGTCGGGCGGCCGAAACGCAACACGGTCAATGGCGAGATCTCGGGCATCACCATCGTCTCGGCGCAGTATCAGGTGGTCTGATGCTGGGCGATGCGCACCCCAACCCTGACCGGCTGGAGGCCAGGCTCGAGCGGGTTCTGGACACCCTCGAGACGCTTGATCGGGCGCTCGCGCGCGAGGGGCGCTGGCGACGACCGAACCGGCCGGTCGCAAGGTCCGAGCGACCCCGGCGCGATCCCAATCGAACGCGACCGTCGCTGCGGCCGGCGGGACTCATCCGCCTTGCGAAAGTGTTTAGAGAGCGGATAAGAGCTGATGCGCGCTCGCTTGCACCTCGGCGGCCAGTAGATCGGACATTGCCGGGTCTTCAGCCGGAAACGTCGCGTGCGCCAGGCTCCAGTGAGTCCGGTCAAGGTCCGCGCGCACCTGAGCCGGTGACGCGCCGGTCGCTCGATTGAGCCGATCATAGAGATGAATGATGAGGTATTCGAGTGCGGTGAGCCGGCCTCGCAGGCGCAATTGCTCTTCGGTCATGGCGTCGATTCCTGTCGGGTTGGTTTGAGCAGGCAAACCCTATAGCGAGTCGGGCCAGGGCCCGACGCCGACCGGATCGCCGGCGCGTCGGGCCGCTTCACATCAGGCAAGGGGGAACGCATGTTCACACGAGGCAACGGCACGATCGTGCCGCCGCAGGCGGGCGTCGGCGCGGCGCGGCTCGCTGCCGAGCCGGTCATCGCCGCCCGCATCGAGCTCGCCCATCCGCTCTCGGGCCACGCCGGCGCGATCGGTGAGCTCACCCTCAAGGTGCCGACCTTCGGCGACTTCATCGACTGCGGGCCGGTGCAGCGGCACGTCGCGCGCCACGTCGGCACACCCGACTTTGCCGTCGAGATCCGTGAGGACCAGGACGCGATGATGCGCTGGATGATCCGCCTCACGGGTCAGCCCGAGGCGATCCTGCGCCAGCTCTCGCCGCGGGATGCGTTCGCCATCCGGCGCGAGATCGCCCGCATGGTGGCGGAGTTCGAGCAGGGAAACTCCGGGAGCGCGCCGACGAGCTCGTCTTCGTGATCGGCGTCTCGCCGCTGCACGTCGAGCGCATGACCGCCGATCGTCTCGTCTACTGGCACGAGCGCGCCGTCGCGCATTACTCCGACCGCGACGCGGCGCTCGCCGCCGCCATCGACCGCAAGAGGCTCCGCTAGATGGCCACCATGCAGGCGACGGCCGTCATCACGGCCATCGACCGGGCGAGCCCCGTGTTTCAGCGCGTCGCGCTGGCGGCGCAGGCCGTCGCGCACAAGTACACGGCGCTTGCTTCGCGCATGGACGTCGCCGCCGGCGCGGTCAGAACTGCGGCGCAAAGCTTCGCGCTGCCTGCGGCTGCCGCCATGGGGGCGCTCATCGCCCGCACGCAGGAGTTCGAGCAGGCGCTGGTCGGGGTCAGCGTTGCCAACATCGCCGACAACCTGAAGGACGGCATCGTCAATTACGAGGCGATTCACCGAATCACGCAGGAGACCAAGGAGGAGGCGTTCAAGCTCTCGAAGGCGATGGCGCTCTCGCCCACGGGATTCGTCAAGGCCGCCGAAGCGGCGCAGAAAATGGGCGCCTCGGCCGAGCAGGCGAGAACCCTGATGGAGATGTCCGGCGACGTCCACATCCAGGACCGGGCCATCAGCCAGGAGCGGGCCACCGAGTTTCTCGGCACCATGGGGAAGCTCTTCGGGGCGGAGAAAGCAGGCGCCGATTACAACGCCGAGATCATCAAGATCACGAACCAGTGGCTCGGCGTCGCCAACATGGCGCGCACCAGTGCCTCACGCATGGAAGAGGGCCTGCGCCAGTTCGCGCCGCTCTATGCGAGCTTCGGGGAGTCGTTCCTTGATACCGCGGCGCTGGTCGGCGCCGGCACCAATGCCGGTCTCGTCGACACGGAGACCGGCACGGCGCTCAAGTCGCTCGGCAACCGCATGCTCAACATGACGCACAAGGGCCGCGACGCGATGATCGTCTCCGGTCTCTGGGACGAGATTCAGAAAGAGGGTCTCGTTGATCTCTCCGGGTCGACGGCGCGCCAGGCGATGCTCAATTTGAAGCAGCTCTTCGCCGGGCGGATCAGCAGGAAGGCCGAGGGCCAGCTGCGCCAAATGCTCGAGCACGGCGAGCGCAACAAGCTGTTCATGGACGCCGGCTATCAGCAGCGGCTTTTCGCGCTCGTCAACCGGATCACGGGCGCCAAGGATGCCCCGACGATCGAGGCGAATCAGGAAAAGGTGATGACCGCCATCCTGACGGGCGGCGGCCGGGTGCAGATGTCGAAGATCATCGAGCTCATGGCCAAGATGCAGGCCGAGGGCCGGCTCACCGACGCCCAGCTCGGCCTGATCGGCGAGGGACGCCACATCTCCCGCTACAAGGCGCTCTTCAAAATGATCCCGGATTTCAACAAATTCCGGGAGGTGCTGAAGAACATCAACCGCGAGTTCACCGACGCCGGCCGGCGGCTCTGGACGCTCTCGGATGCCGGGCAGTGGGCGGCGACCGTCGCCTCGGTCGATCGCGCGCTGATGCGGCTCCGCTCCTCGGAGGGCGTCAGGGGCACGATCCGGGCCTTCGAGAAGATCGCGTCGGCGATCGCGGAGGCGCCGCAGGGGCTCGTCGAGTTCGGCGGCAAGGCGCTGGCGGCGAGCGTCGGCATTGGCGCGCTGGGCCTTGCACTTGGCGGCGTCGCCAAGTTCGCGGCACTCATTGCCGCGAGCCCGATCCTCAAG
>CAYWBX010000202.1:0-3170 GCA_964456015.1 uncultured Hyphomicrobiaceae bacterium
TACTTCGCGCTGCTGCGCGTCGAGGCGATCAACTACGAATCGCCCGAGAAGGTGACCGAGAAGACCAACTTCGAGGACCTGACGCCGCTGCATCCCGACGCGCGGTACTACCTGGAGACGGCCCAGACCGACGGCGAACCGCCGAGGTGCGGCAGAACCATCTTGGCGTACATCGGCTGCACCGAGAAGAGCAGCAGCGCGGAAAGAAACATGGTGCCGGCAAACAGGGCGAGG
The DNA here is from genome assembly GCA_964456015.1 of uncultured Hyphomicrobiaceae bacterium. Taxonomy (GTDB): domain Bacteria; phylum Pseudomonadota; class Alphaproteobacteria; order Rhizobiales; family Hyphomicrobiaceae. The sequence goes on from CAYWBX010000202.1 coordinate 235, forward strand.
CCGGCGGCAGCGCTGCGTCCGAGGGCTCGCAATCCTGGGGCGCTTCGGCTTTGGGCGACGGCATCCATTACGCGCAATCTCCAGAGATGATCAGTCAGCCGCGGAAGCTAACGGCCAACTCTTGAGGAACGCTGAAGGGGTGGTTAACGCCGCGTCAATCGCGCGCCACGGGCCGGCGACAAGGGCGGATGCGGAGCGGGGGTGACCCCGGCGGCCTCGCGGCGCCGGGCCCATCGCGGCGCGGCGGAAGGGCCGGTCTCAAGGCGGTTGCGAAGCGAACCCGAGCAGGGCGAAGCCCGCCCGGGGGGCCGGTCGCCAGTCCGCCGCGATCGCGCGCCTTCAGCATGGCCCGGCGCAGCGCCGCCGGCGGCTCCCGTCAGGCTACACGCAGCCCGCCGCGCCTGCAAAGTTCTGCGGTCCGACCGCCCGGGGATCACTCTCATCGGCGGCGGCTAACGGTGAGGCTCTCGGCGCGTCCCGGGAGCGGGCCGTGATGACGAGACGCGCCGACCTTCCGGCGCGAAGCGGCGCGTCAGGCCGTCGGCGGCTTGGCGTTCGCGGCCATGCCGCGAGCTTTCATCACTTCGGTGATCTCATCGAGGATCACCGGATCGTCGATGGTCGCCGGCATCCGCCATGGCTCGCCGTCCGCGATCGCGCGGATGGTGCCGCGCAGGATCTTGCCCGAGCGCGTCTTCGGCAGGCGCTTCACGGTCATCACCTGCTTGAAGGCGGCGACGGGGCCGATCTCGTCGCGCACGAGCTTTACCACTTCCGCCTCGATCTCGCGGGCATCGCGGTTGACCCCGGCGTTGAGCACGATGAAGCCGGCGGGCAGCTGGCCCTTGAGCTCGTCTGCGACGCCGATGACGGCGCACTCGCCGACATCCTTGTGACGCGCGACCACCTCCTCCATCTGGCCGGTCTAAAGGCGGTGGCCGGCGACGTTGATGACGTCGTCGGTGCGCGCCATCACATAGACATAGCCGTCCTCGTCGCGGTAGCCGGCATCGGAGGTGGTGTAATAGCCCTTGAAGTCCGACAGGTAGCTCTTGCGGAAGCGCTCGTTGTTGCCCCACAGCGTCGGCAGGCACGAGGGCGGCAGCGGGAGCTTGATGGCGAGGGTGCCGGTCTGGCCGGGGGGCAGCGGGTTGCCCTTCTCGTCGAGCACGTGCAGGTCGTAGCCGGGCATCGGGACCGTCGGCGAGCCGTACTTCACGGGCAGCGCGCCAAGGCCCACCGGGTTGCCGGCGATGGGCCATCCGGTCTCGGTCTGCCACCAATGGTCGTAGACGGGAACGTCGAGTTTCTGCTCGGCCCACTTGATGGTCTCGGGATCGGCGCGCTCGCCGGCGAGAAAGAGGGTGCGGAAGGCGCGCAGGTCGTACCGCTTGATGAGCTCGCCCTGCGGATCGTCCTTCTTGATCGCGCGGAAGGCGGTGGGCGCGGTGAACATGGCCGCCACCTTGTGTTCGGCGATGACGCGCCAGAAAGCGCCGGCGTCGGGCGTGCCGACGGGCTTGCCCTCGTAGAGCACGGTTGTGCAGCCGTGGAGCAGCGGGGCGTAGACGATGTAGCTGTGGCCGACCACCCAGCCGACGTCGGACGCCGCCCAGAACACCTCCCCTGGATCGACGCCGTAGTGGTTCTTCATGGTCCACTTGAGCGCCACCATGTGGCCGCCGTTGTCCCGCACGACGCCCTTGGGCTGGCCGGTGGTGCCGGAGGTGTAGAGGATGTAAAGCGGATCGGTTGCGGCAACCGGCACGCAGCCGGCCTTGCGGCCCCGCGACTTGGCATCCCGGACGAGCGAGTCCCAGTCGTGATCGCGGCCGGCGATCATCGTCGCCTCGGCTTCGGGGCGCTGGAGGATGACGCAGGTCTTGACTTTGTGCTCGGCAAGCTCGATGGCGCGGTCGAGCAGCGGTTTGTAGGCGACGATGCGGCCCGGCTCGATGCCGCAGCTCGCCGAGAGGATCGCGACCGGCGTCGAATCGTTGATGCGGGTCGCAAGCTCGGCTGCCGCGAAGCCGCCGAAGACCACCGAATGGATGGCGCCGATGCGCGCACAGGCCAGCATGGCGATGGCGGCCTCCGGGACCATCGGCATGTAGATGATGACCCGGTCGCCCTTCTTGACGCCGAGGTCCTGGAGGACGCCCCCGAGGGTTGCGACCTCATGCGTCAGGCTTTGATATGTGTAGGCGCGCGTCGTCTTGGTGACCGGCGAATCGTAGATCAGCGCCGTCTGCTGGCCGCGCCCGCGCAGCACGTGGCGGTCGAGGCAGTTGTAGGCGGTATTGCATTCCGCGCCCGTGAACCAGCGACCGTATTCGCCGGCGTAAGGGTCGAAGACGCGATCCCAGATGTTGATCCAGTCGATCTCGCGGGCCGCCTCGCCCCAGAATGCCTCGGGGTCCTGCTTCCAGGCGGCATAGACCTCGTGGTAGCGGCTCATGGGTCCTCCTCAAGCGTCGGCGCGCGTCCGGCGCGGCGCGTCCATCTGATCCTACTAACAACATTCAGGCGGGGCCCGAGGCAAGTGGGCTTATGGCGGGTCGCCATCCTGGCTGGCCGGCGCCCGCATCCGCGGCTTGTGCGGTTATGCACGCTCGCGCCGGCCCGGGCTGGAATGGCGCTATAGCCAAGTCCCCGGCGGTGCAATAAAAGCCGGGCTCATGCCAAAACGCGACGACATCAAGTCCATCCTCATCATCGGGGCGGGTCCGATCGTGATCGGGCAGGCCTGCGAGTTCGACTATTCCGGGACCCAGGCCTGCAAGGCGCTCAGGGCCGAGGGCTACCGGATCATCCTGGTCAACTCCAATCCGGCGACGATCATGACCGATCCGGAGCTGGCGGATGCGACTTATGTCGAACCGATCACGCCGGAAATCGTCGCCAAGATCATTGCGGCGGAAAAGCCCGACGCCCTC
>CAYWBX010000202.1:3180-6274 GCA_964456015.1 uncultured Hyphomicrobiaceae bacterium
GCGGGCAAACGGCGCTCAACACGGCGCTTGCGCTGCACAAGCAGGGCCTGCTCTCGGCGCTCGGCGTCGAGATGATCGGGGCCAGGGCCGAGGCGATCGACAAGGCGGAGGACCGGCTCCTCTTCCGCGAGGCGATGAAGAAGATCGGTCTCGAGACGCCGCGCTCGATGATGGCCCACAACCGCACCGAGGGGGCGGCGGCGCTCGAGTTCGTCGGATTGCCGGCAATCCTGCGCCCTTCGGTCACGCTCGGCGGCACCGGCGGCGGCGTCGCCTACAACCGCGAGGAATTCTTCGACATCCTCGAGCGCGGGCTCGCCGCCTCGCCGACCTCGCAGGTGCTGGTCGAGGAAAGCGTGCTCGGCTGGAAGGAGTTCGAGATGGAGGTGGTCCGCGACAAGGCGGACAACTGCATCATCGTGTGCTCGATCGAGAACGTCGACCCGATGGGCGTGCATACGGGCGATTCGATCACCGTGGCGCCGGCGCTGACGCTGACCGACAAGGAATACCAGCGGATGCGGAACGCTTCGATCGCGGTGTTGCGCGAGATCGGCGTCGAGACCGGCGGCTCGAACGTGCAGTTCGCGGTCAATCCCGCCGACGGGCGGCTCGTCGTCATCGAGATGAACCCGCGCGTCTCGCGCTCCTCGGCGCTCGCGTCGAAGGCAACGGGGTTTCCGATCGCCAAGGTCGCGGCGAAGCTCGCCGTCGGCTACACGCTCGATGAGCTCGACAACGACATCACGGGCGGGGCGACGCCGGCCGCCTTCGAGCCGACCATCGACTACGTGGTGACCAAAATCCCGCGTTTCGCATTCGAGAAGTTCCCGGGCGCCGATGCGACGCTCACCACTTCGATGAAATCGGTCGGGGAGGTGATGGCGATCGGCCGGACCTTCCAGGAGAGCCTGCAGAAGGCGCTGCGCGGCCTCGAGACGGGGCTCACGGGCCTCGACGACATCGCGTTCGAGGGGCTCGGGCAGGGCGACGATAAGAACGTCATCCGGGCGCAGCTCGGGCGGCCGACGCCCGACCGGCTGCTCAAGGTGGCACAGGCCATGCGGCTCGGCTTCGACAACGAGCAGATCCATGCCTCGTGCCAGATCGACCCGTGGTTCCTCGACCGGATGCGCGAGATCGTCGACATGGAAGCGCGCATCAAGGCGCACGGCCTGCCGGCGACGGCCGGCGCCTTGCGCCACCTCAAGGCGATGGGCTTCTCGGATGCGCGCCTCGGCAAGCTTGCCGGGCTCGCCGAGGCGGAGGTGCGGACACGGCGGCATGCGCTCGGCGTGCGCCCGGTCTACAAGCGCATCGACACCTGCGCGGCCGAGTTTGCCTCGCCTACCGCCTACATGTATTCGACCTATGAGCGAGGGCTTGCCGGGGAGCCCGTCTCGGAAGCGGCGCCCACGGACAGGCAAAAGGTCGTGATCCTCGGCGGCGGGCCGAACCGGATCGGGCAGGGCATCGAGTTTGACTACTGCTGCTGCCACGCCTGCTTCGCACTCTCCGACGCGGGCTTCGAGACCATCATGGTCAACTGCAACCCGGAGACGGTGTCGACCGACTACGACACCTCGGATCGGCTCTATTTCGAGCCGCTCACGGTTGAGGACGTGCTCGAGATTCTGGCGGTCGAGCAGTCACGGGGCGCGCTCAAGGGCGTCATCGTGCAATTCGGCGGGCAGACCCCGCTGAAACTGGCGGAGGGGCTGTCTGCGGCCGGCATTCCCATCCTCGGCACGAGCCCGGAGTCGATCGACCTCGCCGAGGACCGGGACCGCTTCAAGGCGCTGATCGAGAGCCTGAAGCTCAAACAGCCCGAAAGCGGCATCGCCCGCTCGCCGGAGGAGGCGCGCAGCGTCGCCGAGCGAATCGGCTATCCGATCGTGATCCGGCCGTCCTATGTGCTCGGCGGCCGGGCCATGGAGATCCTGAGCGATCAGAGCGATCTCGAACGCTACATCCAAAGGCTGTCGGCAACGCTTGCCGGGCATTCCGAGCTTGTCGTTTCGGAGCGGCGGCCGCTGCTCATCGACCGGTATCTCTCAGATGCGGTCGAGGTCGATGTCGACTGCCTCTCGGACGGCCGCGACACTTTCGTCGCCGGCGTCATGGAGCACATCGAGGAGGCCGGGATCCATTCCGGCGACTCGGCCTGCTCGCTGCCGGTACATTCCATCGACGGGTCGATCGTCGTCAGGCTTGAAAAACAGACGCGGGATCTCGCCAAGGCGCTCAACGTGGTCGGCCTGATGAATGTTCAGTACGCCATCAAGGACCGGCAGATCTATATTCTCGAGGTCAATCCGCGCGCGTCCCGGACGGTGCCGTTCGTGGCGAAAGTTATTGGGATTCCTGTGGCGGGCATCGCTGCGCGCATCATGGCGGGCGAATCGCTGGCGAGCTTCAAGCTGAAGCCGCCGAAGCTCAGCTATGTGGCCGTGAAGGAGGCCGTGTTCCCGTTCGCCCGTTTTCAGGGGGTGGACCCGATCCTGGGACCTGAGATGCGCTCGACGGGGGAGGTCATGGGGATCGACCGGGATTTCGCGGTCGCGTTCGCCAAGAGTCAGCTCGGGTCAGGGACCTCGCTGCCGACGTCCGGCACCGTGTTCGTCTCCGTCCGGGAGGGGGACAAGGACAACATCCTCGGCGCCGTTCGCGATCTGTCCGACATGGGGTTCCGGGTCATTGCAACCCGCGGAACCCGCCGGCATCTCGAAGCCCATGGCATTGAGTGCGAGCAAGTGAACAAGGTTCTCGAAGGGCGGCCGCACATCGTCGACCGCATGAAGAACGGCGAAGTGCATCTCGTTTTCAACACCACCGAAGGCGCGAAGTCGCTGGCTGACTCCCGCGACATCCGCAGGACCGCTCTTCAGTATCGTATCCCTTATTATACAACCTTGGCGGGCGCCATCGCGGCGACGCAGGCGATCCGGGCACTCAAGTCAGACAATCTTCGTGTCGCCCCGTTGCAAAGCTACATGCGGGCCACCATGTGACGGGCCGGCGCGCCTGGTCCGTCTCGGTCCGGGCCGCTTGAGTTTGGTCGTCGGCAGCCGTCCGCGAAGGACGCGCATTCGTC
>CAYWBX010000203.1:0-6262 GCA_964456015.1 uncultured Hyphomicrobiaceae bacterium
GCTTCAAGAGCCGCTGCAGGTCGCGGCCGAGCTGGCCCTGGTAGCGGACGAGGAGCGAAAGCTCCGGCACGCGCGAGAGGATCCGGGGCAGACCCGGGTCGGGGAAGAGGCGGCCGGTCGGGCAGTGCGGCTCGATCGTAGCGAGCGTCGCCTCGAGCCGGTCGCAGCGGTCGAGCTTCCAGAACGTGAGGGCGAGGCGTTCGAGGAGCAGGGTTTCGAGGCGACTGCGCGGGGCGGCCTCGCGGCGGAGGTCGGCGAGCAGGGCCCCGAAGGCTTCGGGGTCCTCGCCCGGGGCGAGGCTGCGGCTCGAGCAGAGCCCGTGGCGGAGCGCGTTCCGCGACGCGCGTGCCTTGCCCTCGGGGCTGACCGGACCCCTGGAGCGGGCGCCGTTCCTGCGGGCGGCTTCGCTCTGTGCCGGCGAGCGGGGCCGGGCGGTCGGTTCGACGGGCGCGGCGGACGGCATGGGCGGGCTCCGAGGATGTGATCCTGGGCCTTCCAATATGACTATTAACCTCGTCTGTCAATTCGTGCCCTGGAGCTCGTCAGGCCACGCGGGGCCGTGACGGCCGCCGAGCGGGTGCGGCGGTGCGACGGGGGACGAGAAGGACCGAAGTTCGCTCGACGGTCCGGGGCCTGGGACGACCGGGATCCGACGGCGTCTGCGGCGCGGCCAGCCGCCCCCGCCGGGTTGGCCTTGCCGACCGACGGCGCTCGAGCCCGAAACGGTCCCGTGACGGCGGCGAGTTGCGACTTTCGACGCGGGGTTCGGCGGACGGGCGCGGCTGCTCAAGCCGCTCGTGCCAGCCAGTCGCTCGACAGAACTTCCGCCTGCTCCAAGACCGTCTGCGTCGCCTTCTCCTGCTTGTCGGGTGGGTAGCCGTACTTGCGCAGGATGCGTCTCACCATCACCCGAAGCTGCGCGCGCACGTTCTCTCGCATCGTCCAATCGATCGTGACGTTGCGCCGGACGGCATCGACGAGCTCGCGGGCGAGGCCGCGCAGCGTCTCGTCGCCCAGTACCGCGACGGCGCTGTCGTTCGCCGCAAGGGCATCGTAGAAGGCGAGCTCGTCCTCGCTCAACCCGAGGTTCTCGCCTCGGGCGTCGGCCGCGCGCATCTCCCTCGCCAGCCCGATCAGCTCCTCGATCACCTGCGCTGCCTCGACGGCGCGGCTCTGGTAGCGGCGGATCGTCTGTTCCAACATTTCGGCGAACGACCGTGCCTGGACGATGTTCTTGCGCCGCCGGTTCTTGATCTCGCCCTGCAAGAGCTTCTGCAAGACCTCGACGGCGAGGTTGCGTTGCGGCATGCCCCGCACTTCGGCGAGGAATTCCTCGGACAGGATCGAAATGTCGGGCTTGCGGAGCCCGGCCGCCGCGAAGATGTCGACCACTCCCTCGGGTGCGACGGCACGGGCGATGATCTGTCGGACGGCGTGATCGAGCTCCTCTTCGGGCTGGGTGTCCGCCGGTGCTCGCTTCGCCAATGCCGCCTGAACGGCCTGGAACAACGCGACGTCGTCGCGGATCGCCAGAGCCTCCGGGTGGGGGACGGCGAGCGCGAACGCCCGGGAAAGCGCCCGCGCTGCTCCGAGGTACCGATCCTTCCCGTTCTCTTGGGCGAGAATGTGCTCTTGTGCGGCCGGTAAAAGTCCGAGCCGCTCCGCCGGCTTTCCCGAGGTCCACCGCGTTCGGTCGAAGCCGTGGAACAGATCGCAGCAGATTTCGTATTTCTCCTTCATCAGGGCGACCGCTTCTTCCTGATCGATGGTCGTCCGACCGTGGCCGCCGCTCGCCGTGTAGGTGGAGAGTGCCTGCTTCAGCTCGGCCGCCAAGCCGATGTAGTCGACGACCAGCCCGCCGGGCTTGTCCTTGAAGACGCGGTTGACCCGGGCGATCGCCTGCATCAGCCCGTGGCCGCGCATCGGCTTGTCGACGTACATCGTGTGCAGGCTCGGGGCGTCGAAGCCCGTGAGCCACATGTCCCGCACGATCACGATCCGGAACGGATCCTCGGGGTTGCGGAAGCGCGCGGCCAGAGCCTCGCGGCGGGGTTTGTTGCGGATGTGCGGCTGCCATTCCGGGGGATCGGCGGCCGAACCGGTCATGACCACCTTCAAGATCCCCTTCTCGTCCTCCTCGTGGTGCCAGTCGGGCCGAAGTTCGACGATGTCCTCGTAAAGCTCGACACAGATCCGCCGGCTCATGCAAACGATCATGGCCTTGCCGTCGAGGGCTTTCAGGCGTTCCTCGAAATGCTCGACGATGTCCCGGGCGACGAGTTTCAGGCGCTTTGCCGCGCCGACGATCGCTTCGAGCGCGGCCCACTTCCTCTTGAGCCGCTCCTTGCGCTCGACCTCCTCGCCCTCGGTCGCCTCTTCGAACTCGGGGTCGATGTGCGGGCGCTCGGCCTCGTCGAGTGCCAGTTTGGCGAGCCGGCTCTCGTAGTAGATCGGCACGGTCGCCCCGTCCTCGACCGCCCGCTCGATGTCGTAGACGCTGATGTAGTCGCCGAAGACCGCCCGCGTATTGGCGTCCTCGAGCTCGATCGGCGTGCCGGTGAAGCCGATGAACGAGGCGGCGGGCAACGCATCCCGCATGTGGCGGGCGAAGCCGTCGACGAAATCGTATTGGCTCCGGTGCGCCTCGTCGGCGATCACCACGATGTTGCGGCGCTGCGAAAGGGTCGGGTGGCGGTCGCTTCTCTCCTCGGGGAGGAACTTCTGGATCGTGGTGAACACTACGCCGCCGGAAGCGACCGAGAGAAGCTCGCGCAGGTGCGCTCGGCTCGTCGCCTGCACCGGCGGCTGGCGCAACAGGTCGCGGCAGCGGGCGAAGGTGGCGAACAGCTGATCGTCGAGATCGTTGCGGTCGGTCAGCACCACGAGCGTCGGGTTCTCCATCGCCGGCTCGCGGATGATCCGGCCGGCGTAGAACGCCATGGTGAGACTCTTGCCCGAACCCTGGGTGTGCCAGACGACGCCGATGCGCCGGTCGCCGGGCTTGCCGCCGTGCCGGGGGGCATCGCGTGCGGCCCGGGCGAGGTCGGCGGCGCGCAAGGTCTCGGCGACCGCCACCCGAACCGCGTGGAACTGGTGCCAGCCGGCGATCTTCTTGACGAGCCGGCCGCTGCCGTCGTCCTCGAAGACGATGAAGTCGCGCACATACTCGAGGAACCGCCGCGGCTCGAACAATCCTCGGACCACCACCTCGAGCTCGGGGAGGTGGGGATCCGCCGTCTCCGCCCCGGCGATCGTGCGCCACGGCTTGAACCATTCGCGGCCGGCGCCCACCGGCCCCACGCGCGCCTGCGTCCCGTCGGAGACCACGAGCACCGCGTTGGTCGCGAAGAGCGCGGGGATCTCGGCCTGGTAGGTGGCGAGCTGGGCGTGCGCGGTCCAGATGGTGGCATCCGGGTCGGCCGGGTTCTTGAGCTCGATCACCGCGAGCGGCAGGCCGTTGACGAAGAGGACGATGTCGGCCCGGCGGGTGTGCCGGTTCTCGCTCACGGTGAACTGGTCGACGGCCAGGAGGTCGTTACCGACCGGATCGTCGAAGTCGATCACCCGCACCTGGCCACCGCGGATCGACCCGTCGGCGGCGCGGTATTCGACGGCGACCCCGTCGACCAGGGCCCGGTGCAGCGCGCGATTGCGGGCGAGCCGATCGGCGCCCTCCGCCCGGGTGAGCTTGCGGGCGGCATCCTCCAACTTCTCGGGGGGCAGGTCGGGGTTGAGCCGGACGAGGGCGGCGACCAGCCGGTCCTCGAGGATCGCCTCGCGCCAATCGCCACGTTCGGCGCCGGGTTCCCCCGGGGCCAACGCGGCGCCGCGGCGGTGGGCCCAGCCGAGCTCGGCGAGCCAGGCGAGCGTTGCGGATTCGAGATCGGCTTCGTCGAGGCCCCGGTTCGTCATGGTCCCCTCGGGCTCGGTCCGAGGATGAATCTTGCCCGCTCGCGCCGAAGCATCTCGTAGGGTGAGAGGCATTGCAGCCCCAACCCGATGCACGCGTTCGGGATCTTGATCTTGCGGACCGACTGTGAAGGCACCTCGTGCGTCACGACGACGAAGCCATGTGCCAGCGCGTGTGCCACCAGCCAGTAGTCGGCGACTTGCAAGAAAATGCTGACGGCCGCGGGGTCGTAGCCCTGAGCGTTGGCCCATGTCGCCGTGCGGGTCAGCGCATTTGGCACGGCATTGTCCGGCGGCAAAAAGAACTTCCTACCCTGTGCGAGGGCCCACTTCGACAGATCGTCCGCGCCCGCCTCCAGCTCGGCTTGGACCTTCTCGATGCTCGCCACTTTCCCGGCCTTGTTCTTTTCGATCAGCCAATCCCAGAAAGCGGGGCAGAAATCCAAACCGTAATGAAGGTTCTTAGCTTGAATGAAAACATTAGAGTCGAGCAGGTAGCGGGTCACGGCAACACGCCTACTCGACGTGCGATTTCGTCGAAGGTCTCCGTTTTCTTGACGCCCAGCATTCGAAACGCGTCGCGGTAGAGCGTTTGACCTTCGAGCGTGCTCTCGACGAGGGCGCGCGCGAAGCGGCGGCTGACCCTCGACAGCGTGCTTCGGTAGAAGTCTCCGCCGGGTTTCCGGTGTTCTGTGATCTCCTGCAGCCGCGCGCGCTCGGTCTCCCAAACCGCCTCGAACTCGGCGCGCTCGAGCGTTCCGAGGTCCAAGAGGCGCCTCAGGATGACGAGCGTCGAGACCTTGAACCGTCGCGTCAGACGCTGAACCGCCTCGGTCACCGGTTCCTCTGGCTGCACCGCCTCGCGCAGCGCCTCTCTGGGAACCAAGAGCTCTGCTGCCACCTTGTTGCACCAAACCTCTTCGCGACGACGGCGCCCCCCCGGAGCGGGACCCGCATCCGACACCGCCGACGTTCCCAACCACAAATGCGCCAGCTCGTGCGCCAGCGTGAACATCTGGGCCGATTTCGTGTCGGCGCCGTTGACGAAGATCAACGGCGCCCGCCGGTCGGCCAGGGCGAAACCACGGAACTCCTGCGGGTCGAGTTTGCGGTGCGTGTTCGCCCCGACGATGCCACTCGTCATCACCAGCACGCCCGAGCCTTCGATCAGCTCGACGAGGTCATGCAAGGCCTCTTCCCAAGTTCGGTAGTTCTCGCGGCTCCTCACGTCGAAGCCGATCCGTTCGGCGATCCGAGCGGCCACCGCGTGGGGCGGAACCTCGAGGCCGACCGTTCCGACGAAATCCACCCCGGGCAGGCGCAGGGTCCGAGCCAAGTCGCGGTACCAGTCCTGGCGCTCCTGCGCCGCGTAGAGCGTCTCGAGCAGGTCGGGGGACGGCCGCCGCGGCGGGCGGGCTTCGAGTGTCCGGAAGTCCGGGATGGGCAATCGTTCCTCGGGGGGCTCGGGCAGGAACAGATAGCCGAGCGGGACGTGCACCGCGCGGGCATAGTCCTCCAGCTGCCGCAGCGTGGGCTGCGCCTCACCCCTCTCCCAAGCGCGCAGCTTCGGGAAACGCCGCGTCAGCGCCTCGGCTGGAAGCCCGGCGCGCTCGCGGGCCCAGGTCAGGAGGGCGGGGTGGACGGGCGCACGGGTCATCGTCCGGAGTTCATCCACTCCGCGCTCCCAGCCCGCGCTTCTCCAAGAATGCTTCCGCATCCCTCACCCGCAGTTCGCCGGAGACGAGCTTGGGCAAGAGGGCATCCCGGATCGCGGCGAAGGTGCGGGATTCGCGAACCGCACCCGACGACCGCGCGAACAATGGTGTAACTGTTCGGCCAAATGCCTCCGCGACGAGCCTCGGCACTCGCGCTAGCATGAAATGCGACAAGGAGTTTGACTGTACCCGTTGCCGACCGCTCGTGCCCGTCATGCTCTGTATAGCGAAGTCGCGAAAGGCCGGGCTTCGGGAAAGGCAGTAGGCGAACTCCGGTGGCAGCGGTGGCTTGGGTCTCAAGACAATGTATTCGGTTGAACCCCAGCCGACTTGTCCTTCCTGAAGGAAGTCAACGAACGCAGTCTTGCCATTCTCGAGGCAGGGTGTGATGCGAGCCACGAGCGTGTCGCCATTGATGAACCGCATCCCGGAACCGAATGGCCTTTCGATGACTTCGTCGGGAGCGTGACCCTGCGTCGGGAGGTTGGCCATATCCAAGTAAGGCGCAATGTCCGCCTTGCGTAGCAAACGGGTGGGATTGACTTCGATCAACTCGGTAAGGGCTGCCAATTCCCACCCCTCTGGGATCTCGCCCAGCTCCGAATCGACCAGGCGGTCGGGGAAGAGGTCGTGGAGGT
>CAYWBX010000204.1:0-6243 GCA_964456015.1 uncultured Hyphomicrobiaceae bacterium
GGTGCTCGTCGAAGGGGAGCACGATCGCCATGTCGAGGCCGTAATGCTCGAAAAGCTTGAGCTTCTGGGCGAGGGTCGTCAGGCGGAAGTGCGGCCGCTCGGGATGGAAGAACTCCCTGGGGTGCGGTTCGAAGACGATGGCGCCTGCGAGATGGTTGGCGCCGTGGCGGCTCGAGGCGGCGGCGCGCTCGCGGGCGCGCGCCAGGAGAGCCTGATGGCCGCGGTGAACGCCGTCGAAGTTGCCGATCGCAAGGGCGGCGCCGCGCAGTTGCGCCGGAACGTGATGATGGCCGTGATAGACGTGCATGGGGACACCGGTCAGCCGACTGTCGTCAAGAGTTCAATACCCCAATCGCCAGTCCGAGACACCTGAGCCCTGCGCCAGATCAAACGCCGTCAGCCCGCGGAGCGGGCCGGCACCATCAGGATGGCCTCGCCCTCGAGCACCGGCTTGCCGGCGACCGAGCAGACGCAGTCGAAGCGGGCGCGCCGCTTGGCGGGCATGAGCTCCGCGAGCGTGACCTTGGCGATCACCGTGTCGCCGATGCGCACGGGACCGCGGAAGTTGAGCGTCTGCGAGACGTAGATGCACCCCGGCCCGGGAAGCTCCGTTCCGAACACGGCAGAGATGTAGCCGGCGGTGAGCATGCCGTGCGCAATGCGCTCCTTGAACATGGTGCGCGCGGCATAGTCGGCATCGAGATGGACGGGGTTCTTGTCGCCGGAGATTTCCGCGAAGGAGACGAGGTCGCGTTCCGTCACCGATCGCGACATGGATGCCTCCATGCCGACCTGGAGGTCTTCGAAGGCGTAGGCCGTCCGCGTGTGGATGGTCATCTGGCTCCCGTTCGGCTTCTTCTCGCTCAGGATTGCTCTCCGGCGCCGCAAAGCCGAAGGGACACCATGATGGTGGGTTCCCGGTTGCGCTGCAATAAATGGAATGTCGCAGTTGCAGCACGGCCATGCCCGAGGCCCAGGGTGGGCGGGCTCGCCGGCCGGCCGGGCTGCCCGTGCTGGCAGTTTCGCCCGCCCCGAGCCTCCGGCGCGTCGCCGGGCCCCGCGCGCGCCCGGCTCGCCCGGCGCCGTCAGCCTTCGCCCCGGTTGCCCATGAACGCAGTTGCCTCGCCCGGTCCGGGCGCGCTATAGGCTATGCCGATCCCCTCATTCTCACCGAGACGATGGGTCCTCCGGCCGGGCCGGAGAGGCCGGGAGCGACATCCTATGAGCAGCAGCCGCAAGCCCCTCATGCCGAAGGCGACCGCCGTGTGGCTGGTCGAGAACACTTCGCTGTCCTTCGAGCAGATCGCAGAGTTCTGTGGATTGCACGTGCTCGAGGTCAAGGGCATCGCCGACGGCGACGTGGCGCAGGGCATCAAGGGCATGGACCCGATCTCCTCGGGGCAACTGACGCGCGAGCAGATCGCGCAGGCGGAGGCCAATCCGGAGATGAGGCTTACCGTCGCCGAGCACAAGATCGACATTCCGCCGGTTAAGACCAAGCGGGGCCCGCGCTACACCCCGCTCTCGCGACGCCAGGACAGGCCCAACGCCGTGCTCTGGTTGCTGCGCAATCATCCTGAGCTCAAAGACAGCCAGATCATGCGTCTCGTCGGGACGACGAAGCCGACGATCGCGGCGATCCGCGACCGGACGCACTGGAACTCGGCCAATCTGCAGCCGCAGGACCCCGTAACGCTCGGGCTGTGCTCGCAGATCGATCTCGACGCCGAGGTCAAGAAGGCGGCCAAGCGGGCGCCGGCGCCGCAGCCCGCAGCGGAGCGGGCCGGCACGCTGCTGCCGGCGAGCGAGACGATCCCGGGCCTTGGACCGCAGCCCGATCTCGAGCCGGCGGAGCCGGCGCCCAAGCCGGCGCGCTCGGAGGACGAGGAGGCGGACCGGGTGTTCGCCAAGTTGAAGGGGCTGGCGCGTCCAGCCGAAGAGACGGAGTGACTGCGAGCGCGGCCTGCTTGGACCGATTCGCGCTGACGGCGCGGGCTGTCGCCGAAAGGCACATCGATTTTCCGCAAGAAATTCAAGCTGGCCGTCTCGTTTCCCGTTTGTTCTTGATCGTTCGGGAACAAACGTGGTACAAATGCCCCGAATTGCATGCCCATGCCGCCCATGGAATAAGGGGAACACACCATGACCGCACCGCAGCTTCGCGTCGTCGAGGGGGACAAGATGGACAAGTCGAAGGCGCTCGAGGCAGCCCTTGCCCAGATCGAGAAGCAGTTCGGCAAGGGCTCCGTCATGAAGCTCGGGACGAACGACAAGTCGATCGACGTTGAGGCGATTTCGACCGGCTCGCTGGGGCTCGACATCGCGCTCGGGATCGGCGGACTGCCGAAGGGGCGCGTGATCGAGATTTATGGGCCTGAGTCCTCCGGCAAGACGACGCTGACGCTGCAGGTCATCGCCGAGGCCCAGAAGAAGGGCGGGGTGTGTGCGTTCGTGGATGCCGAGCACGCGCTCGATCCGGTCTATGCGCGCAAGCTTGGCGTCAAGGTCGACGACCTCATCATCTCGCAGCCGGACACGGGCGAGCAGGCGCTCGAGATCGCAGACACGCTGGTCCGCTCGGGCGCGATCGACGTCCTGGTGATCGACTCGGTCGCGGCGCTGACGCCCAAGGCCGAGCTCGAAGGCGAGATGGGCGATAGCCTGCCGGGTCTTCAGGCGCGGCTGATGAGCCAGGCGCTGCGCAAGCTCACCGCCTCGATCTCAAAATCCAAGTGCATGGTGATCTTCATCAACCAGATCCGGATGAAGATCGGGATCATGTTCGGCAACCCGGAGACGACGACGGGCGGCAATGCGCTCAAGTTTTATGCTTCGGTGCGGCTCGACATCCGCCGGATCGGCCAGATTAAGGTGCAGGACGAGGCAGTCGGCAACCAGACTCGCGTCAAGGTGGTGAAGAACAAGGTGGCGCCGCCGTTCAAGCAGGTCGAGTTCGACATCATGTATGGCGAGGGCATCTCGAAGACGGGCGAGCTGGTCGATCTCGGCGTCAAGGCCGGGATCATCGAGAAATCGGGGGCATGGCTCGGCTTCAAGGGCGAGCGGATCGGACAGGGCCGCGAGAACGCCAAGCAGTTCCTCAAGGAGAACCCGAGGATCGCCAACGAAATCGAGGCTGCGATCCGCGCGAATGCGGGCCTCATCGTCGACAAGATGCTGCATGCGGCGCCGGACGCCGACGAGAGCCGGGATGCCGCCGAGGGACCGGACGCGGACGGCGTGCTGCCGGACGTGGATGAGGGGCAGTCGAAGAGGGGCGCGCGCGGACGTCGCTAGGGCGACGCCGCCAAGATTGGCGCCCAGGACGGAGGGGCTCGATCGGACGCCGCAAGGCCGGCGCTGCGTTCGGCGGGAGGCCGGCATTCGTCAAACGCCGGGCGTCATGCCCGGTGGGCCTGATCCTTCCGATGCGGCCGGTCGATCGCGTTGGCTGAGTGTTGAGGTGTTGCGGCAGCGCTGCGGCTTTATGGACACGTCCGGGAGGCATCGGTAAAAGGGCCGGGCTCGCGTGTTGCACATGGATGCGCCGCTTGGCGCCGGCGTGCGCCGAGCGCCCGGCACCGCTGCCAGAGGACCTTCACCCCCAATGACCGGCGTCAACGAGATCCGTTCGACCTTCATCAACTATTTCAAGAAACATGGCCACGAGCACGTCGAGAGCTCCTCGCTCGTGCCGCGCAACGACCCGACGCTGATGTTCACGTCGGCGGGCATGGTGCAGTTCAAGAACCTTTTCACGGGGCAGGAAAAGCGGGGATACACGCGGGCCGTCACCTCGCAGAAATGCCTCAGAGCCGGCGGCAAGCACAACGATCTCGACAACGTCGGCTATACGGCTCGCCATCACACGTTCTTCGAGATGCTCGGCAACTTCTCCTTTGGCGACTACTTCAAGGAGGAGGCGATCCGGCTTGCCTGGAATCTGGTCACGAAGGAGTTCGGGCTCAAGAAGGAGCGGCTCCTCATCACGGTCTATGCCGAGGACGACGAGGCGGCCGCGCTCTGGCGCAAGATCGCAGGGTTCTCGGACGACAAGATCATCCGCATCCCAACGTCCGACAATTTCTGGTCGGCCGGCGAGACCGGTCCCTGCGGTCCGTGCTCGGAGATCTTCATCGACCAGGGCGAGGCGTTGCAGGGTGGCCCGCCGGGCAGCCCCGATGCCGATGGCGACCGGTTCCTGGAGTTCTGGAACCTCGTCTTCATGCAGTACGATCAGGTCGGGCCCGGCGAGCGGGTGAACCTGCCGAAGCCCTCGATCGATACCGGCATGGGGCTGGAGCGGATCTCGGCGATCCTGCAGGGCGTTACCTCGAACTACGACACCGACCTCTTTCGAGCGCTGATCGAGGCGTCGGTGGCGGAGACGGGCGTTGCCGCGAAAGGCGACAAGGCGCCGAGTCACCGCGTGATCGCCGATCACCTGCGCGCAACGTCGTTCCTGATTGCGGACGGCGTTCTGCCTTCGAACGAAGGGCGCGGCTATGTGCTACGGCGCATCATGCGCCGGGCGATGCGCCATGCCCATCTGCTCGGAGCGAAGGACCCGCTGATGCACCGGCTCGTTCCAGCGCTCGTCCGGCAGATGGGCGGCACGTATCCCGAGCTTGTGCGCGCCGAGTCGCTGATCTCGGAAACGCTGAAGCTCGAGGAAGTCCGGTTCCGCAAGACGCTCGAGCGCGGTCTCGGTTTGCTCGACGAAGCCACGACCAATCTGCGGCGCGGCGACGTGCTCGCTGGCGACATCGCCTTCAGGCTCTACGACACATACGGCTTTCCGCTCGATCTGACGCAGGACGCGCTGAAGCCGCGGGGCATCGGCGTCGACGTCGCCGCCTTCAACGCCGCCATGGAGCGGCAGAAGGAGGAGGCGCGCCGCGCATGGAAGGGCTCGGGCGAGGCGGCGACAGAGGGGATCTGGTTCGAGATCAAGGACAAGGTCGGCGCGACCGAGTTCCTCGGCTACGAATCTGAAGAGGCGGAGGCGCTCGTCAAAGCGACGCTGGCGGCCGGCAAGCCGGTGGCGGCGCTGAAGGCCGGAATGAAGGGCGAGATCGTCGTCAGCCAAACGCCGTTTTACGGCGAGGCAGGCGGCCAGGTGGGCGACCAGGGCGTGATCAAAGGTCCGAACGGCGCCCTGTTCCGGGTCAGCGACACGCAAAAGAAGCTCGGCGACCTGATCGTGCACATCGGCGTCGTCGAGGCCGGCAGCTTCAAGCCCGGCGACAGCGTGGAGATGATCGTCGATCACGCACGCCGAACGGCGACGCGGGCGAACCACTCGGCCACCCATCTCATTCATGAGGCGCTCCGGCAGGTGCTCGGCACGCATGTCACGCAGAAGGGCTCCTATGTGGGACCCGATCGGTTGCGGTTCGACATTTCGCATCCAAAGCCGTTGACGGCGAGCGAGCTTGCCGAGGTCGAGGCGATGGCCAACGCCTATGTTCTGCAGAACAGCGAGGTGACGACGCGGCTGATGAGCCTCGAGGATGCGCGCGAGACGGGCGCCATGGCGCTCTTCGGCGAGAAGTACGGCGAGGAGGTGCGCGTGGTGGCGATGGGCGTCGGCCTGGCCGGCGCCAAGGCGAACAAGCCGTGGTCGATCGAGCTGTGCGGCGGCACGCACGTGCGGCGCACCGGCGACATCGGGCTTGTCAGGATCGTGAGCGAGAGCGCGTCGGCGGCGGGCGTTCGGCGCATCGAAGCCCTGACCGGGGATGGCGCCAGGGCCTATCTCGCCGAGCAGGATCAGCGCGTGCGTGAGCTCGCGGGCCTCCTGCGGACGCGCCCCGAAGAGGTCGTCGACCGGGTCAGGTCGCTCATGGAAAACGCGCGATCGCTCGAGAAGCAGGTTGCAGATCTGAAGCGCCAGGCGGCGCTGAGCGGATTGGCCGCGCCGGCACAGGGCGCCGCGCCCGGCGCGGCCGCGGGGGCTGGGGCGGGCCTCGCCATCAAGACCGTCGGCAGCGTGAAGCTGCTGGCGCGCACGGTGCAGGGGCTCAATCCGAAGGATCTGCGCAGCCTGGTCGACGACGGCAAGAAGCAGGTCGGCTCCGGCATCGTCGCGATCGTCGGCGTGACCGAGGACGGCAAGGCGGGCCTTGCGGTCGGCGTCACCGACGACCTCGTCAAGAGTCACAGCGCCGTCGATCTTGTGAAGATCGGCGCCGTGGCGCTCGGCGGCAAGGGCGGCGGCGGGCGGCCCGACATGGCACAGGC
>CAYWBX010000205.1:0-4085 GCA_964456015.1 uncultured Hyphomicrobiaceae bacterium
GCCTCGCCCGCCTCGATCGGCTGCCGGCGGGACGCGAGAGGTGTGCGCCGGTCCCGTCAAATCGCCGCCCGATGTGCGCCAGTGCGCGCTCAGCCATCGACCTTGGACGGCAGAACTACGCCGACACTTTGGCGCGGCAATGACGTGCCCCGGGGGCGACGCGACCCACCCGCCCGAAAATAAGAACATTAATTCAGAAGTTTATGCAATTGAGCCGGGTAGCGCGGACCACCCTGCACAATGGCAGGCGCGCGTCAGCGTGCCGCCCGACGGAGCGCGGGCGCCGGCTCATCCTGGGCGGCGACCTTGAGCGATCGCTTGGGGCTAGTGCGCTCAGCAGCCTTTTGCTTCGCCTCCTCCGCCTTCATCGCGGCCTCGATGATCTCGTCCGGCGTCAGCGAAACCGACGCGACGGGCGAGGCCTCCGGCGGCGGCGTGCGTGGCGCCGCGGGCGCTGGCTCGGACGCCGCTTGTGAGTTCGATGCGGTGCGGGCGGCCGCCCCTTCCTCGGCCTCCGCGACCGTCCTGGCCTCGGCCGTCTTGCCTTGCAGGCTGAGCACCATCGCGAGGTTCTGCCTGATGCGCGGATCGCTCGCCCCGCTGCCCGCCGCCTGCCGCAGATACTGCTCGGCCTTTTCCGCCTGCCCGTCCATTGTGTAGGCCAGGGCCAGATTGTTGAGGATGGAAGCCTGCCCCGGCGCCAGTTGCAATGCGCGCTCGTAGAACGGCACCGCCTCTTTGTAGTTGCCCTGCTTCGCCATGACCGTGCCGCGGGCGGACAGGATGCGCCAGTCCGGTTTGATCGGGTCGTCGGCTTGCTCGAGCAGCTGCGCCGCCGTGTTCACCTGGCCAAGCTCGAGCGCGAGCCGTCCGTATTCCGACAGGTAGTCCTTGTTCTCGGCGCTGAACATGTAGCTCGCCTGAAGCACGCTCAAGGCTTCCTGCTTGCGGCCGAGCGCCTTCAGATTGCGCGCATAGTTGAGCGCCGCCTTGCCGTCCTGGGGGTTCTTCGCGGCTTCCTTGCCCCAATAGGCCGTCGCCCTTTCGAGCTCGCTCTCCGGGGTTGTTCGACCGGCGACCGCCGTCTCAGGCGCCTTGCCGCCGACCAGGCCCGCCAATCCCCCTTCGGTCACCTGCGAGCACGCGGCCAGGGAAAGCGTGGCCGCCACGGCCGCCGCCCGGCCTGCGATCGAAAGGCAACGCGCGGATACGCCCTGGCGAATAAAGCTCGTCATCGTCGGCTCCCTGCGGCTCCGCAGCGCGGACCCCTGGCGTCCATTGCACCGTCATTTTCCGGCACAGCCGTCAATAAAGGCTTAAGACGTGCCCATCCCCGACGCGGCGACGCCGGCCAGTTGAGGGACCGGCGGGCTCCGGGCTAGATGCAGTCGGGAACCAAAGCCAGAAGGGATGAGCATGATCGCCAGCACGCCCGAGGGATCGAGAGCCGCCGAACTCTTCACGGACCGCGCGACGGCCTCCGCGCGCGCAATCTGGCCGGTGCGCCCAGCCGACCTCGAAGGGCTGCTTGCGACGCTGACGCCGGCCCAGGCATCCTGGGTCCGCGGCCACGGCTTCAAGGCGGCCGCCCGGCGCCATCTCGCCATCCCGGCGGCCGACGGAAGCATTGCCGGCGTCCTGCTCGGACTGGGTGACGGGCCCGATCGACCCGGCGCGGAGCCCGCGTCCGCGCTGCTCGGCCTCCTGCCGCCCGTCCTGCCGCCTGGCGATTACGCCATCGCGACCGCGCTCGACGATCCGGGGCTGGCGGCCGTTGCCTGGGGCCTCGGCGGCTATCGCTTTCGCCGATACAAGTCGGCCAATGGCGAGCCGCTCCCGCGACTCGTCCTGCCTCCCGCCGCCGACGCCGCCCTGGTTTGCGCAACGGTCGATGCCGTGAGCTTCGGTCGCGATCTCATCAACACACCCTCGAACGACATGGGGCCGGCGGAATTGGAAGCGGCCGCCCGGTCCCTCGCAGGGCGCCATGGGGCCGCCGTCACCGTCATCACCGGCGACGAGCTCATTGCCCAGAATTTCCCGCTCATTCATGCGGTCGGCCGGGCGAGCCCGCGTGCGCCGCGGCTGATCGATATGGTTGCCGGGCCGCCCGATGCGCCGAAGGTCACCATCGTCGGGAAGGGCATCTGCTTCGACACCGGCGGCCTCGACATCAAGCCTGCGAACGCGATGCTGCTGATGAAGAAGGACATGGGGGGCGCCGCGGCGGGCCTCGCCCTCGCGCAGATGGTGCTGGCGACGAGGCTCCGGGTACGGCTCAGACTGCTCATTGCGGTCGCCGAGAACAGCATCGCCGGGAACTCCTTCCGGCCTGGCGACGTAATTGCGTCGAGGTCCGGCAAGACCGTCGAGATCGGCAATACGGACGCCGAAGGCCGGCTGGTGCTCTCCGACGCCCTCTCCCTGGCCGATGAAGAGCGGCCCGAGCTCATCCTTTCGTTTGCCACCTTGACCGGCGCGGCGCGCGTGGCCGTCGGACCGGAGATCGCCCCCTACTACACCGACGGGGAGGAATTCGCCGGGGCGCTCGATCGGGCGGCAATCGAGGTGGCCGACCCGGTCTGGCGCATGCCTCTGGCGCCGGCTTACGAGAGCTGGCTCGACAGCCCCGTCGCCGACCTCAACAATGTCGCCGAGGGCGGATTCGCAGGCTCGGTCGTCGCGGCGCTGTTTCTCAAGCGGTTTGTGAGGAACGCCCGCACCTTTGCCCACTTCGATATCTACGGCTGGCGATCGGCAGCCAAGGCCCTCGGTCCGAAGGGCGGCGAGACCAATGCGGTGCGCGCCGTCTACGCAACGCTGCACCGCATGTACGGTCGCACCTGAACGAGCTCGCACTCTGCAGGTTTGGCCCGGCGCGGAAATCTCGACATGAAGGTCCTGACGCGATGATGGGAGCGCCTCTCGATCCCCGGCTCAATGCGTTCCGGCCTGACCTCGCCGACGAGCGGCTGCGGGGCCGGGTCGAGGCGACGCGCTTTGCAAGCGGTTCGCCGGGCCAGGTCGTGCGGTCGACGGCGCCGCTCAAAGCCCGTCCTTCGGGGATGGCCGGTCTCGAGAATGAGGTTCTCTTCGGCGAGCGCGTTCGCGTGTTCGACCTTGCCGACGGCTGGGCCTGGGTGCAACTCGAGCGCGACGGATACGTCGGATACGTTCCCGCCGACGCCATCAGCGAGACCGTCATCCACCCGACGCACCGCGTGCAATCCGTCGGGACGTTTCTCTATCCGGTTGCCGATATCAAGTCGCCGCCGCTCATGCATCTGTCCATGGGAAGCGAGATCGCGGTCGCCCACGTCGACAGTCGCTTCGCGCACCTCCAGACCGGCGGCTTCGTCATCGCCCGCCATATCGCGCCGATCGGCCGGCACGCCCGTGACTTCGTCGAGGTGGCCGAGCGCTTCATCGGCGTTCCGTATCTTTGGGGCGGACGCACGCGGCTCGGCGTCGACTGCTCGGGTCTGATCCAGATCGCGCTCGAGGCCGCAGGCTACCGGGCGCCGCGCGACAGCGACATGCAGCAGGCGAGCCTCGGCAGCGAGATCCTCGTTCCGGCCGATCTCGAAGGCCTTGAGCGCGGCGATCTCGTCTTCTGGAAAGGCCATGCCGGCATGATGGTCGACAGCGTCCTGCTCCTGCACGCCAATGCGCACCACATGGCCGTCGCCGTCGAGCCGCTGTCCTCGGCAATCGACCGCATCGCGAAAACCGGTCTCGCCGTTGCCGCCATCCGCCGCCTCGGCTCGCCGGGCCGAAGCAGCTGAGGCGATGGCGAGGCCTATCCCCGGGAGGCGGCGCTTTACCGGAAGACCGCGAGCATCAAGGCTGCGGCATCGCGCGCCACGTCCGCCGCCGGCTTGCCCGGGCTGTATAGCGTGGACCCGACCCCGAAGGCGTCGGCACCGGCGGCGCGGTAAGCCGGGATGTTCGATGCCGAGATGCCGCCGACCGGAATGAGCCGTGTCGCCTTCGGCAGCACGGCGCGCAGGGCCTTCACAACAGCCGGCGACATCAATTCCGCCGGAAAGAGCACGCCGCGCGCATCCATGGCCGCCGCAAAATCG
>CAYWBX010000205.1:4095-6225 GCA_964456015.1 uncultured Hyphomicrobiaceae bacterium
GAGCACGAGCATCGCGGCGCCTTCGCTGAGCGCCGCGAACGCCTCGGTGGGCGTGGCGATGCCCGGCACGCACCACAGGCCTGCCGCCTTGGCAGCCCGCACGACCGCGAGATCGCCGTGCGGCATCACGATGAGGCGACCGCCGGCGGCGCGCACGGCGTGGACCTCGCCGGCCGACAGCACGGTGCCCGCACCGACCAGGGCGCGGTCTCCGAGCAGGGTTGCGAGAGTGGCGATCGAACGCATCGGCTCGGGAGAGTTGAGCGGCACTTCGATGATGCGCAATCCTGCGTCGAAGAGCGCCCCGCCGACGGTGGCCGCCTCGGCTGGTGTGATCCCGCGCAGAATGGCGATCAGCGGGCATTGACCGAGCGCCTCGTCGAGCGTCATGACCGCGCCCCCTTTATCCAGCCGGCGGCATTCGCGATCGCGGCAAGGCCGGCGACGGCGCAGTCTGCCGGCGCCACTGTCGCCTCCAGGCCAAAGTGCGCGCAGGCGATCCGGTAGCGATCGGCAAGCACCGCATCGGCGATGATCGCGACGCGCCGCGCGCCAACCGCGGCGTCCGCGATCTCGGCGCCCACGAGAAGGCCCGAGAGGTAGTCCGCGAGATCGCATTCGGCAATCTCGCCCATGAGCCCGCGCGACCTTGCCGAGAAGATCAGATGGAGAAATCGACCGGGCCCGCCGTCGGAGCCTCGCGCCGTTTCGAGACCGCGCTGGAATCCCCCGCCCGTGCCGCCTTCTCCCGACATCAGGCGTCCGAGAATCGTGTGACCCTTGAGCGCGGCGAAGACTTCGCCCGTCATGTATGTTCGAAAGCCGGTGATGGCGCCGTCGACGACCGTCACCCACTTGGCGTGCGTCCCGGGAAGGACGAATGTTCCGTCGGCAAGCCGCAGCCTTGCCAGTGCCCCGAGCACCTGCGTCTCCTCGCCGCGCATGACATCCGGCAGACGGCCGTCTCCTGTCACCGCCATCCCGGCGACGATCCCGACCCGAAGCGAACCCACGCCGCCGAACGAGCCGGCCTCTACGGTTGCGATGCTGCGCGCGAAATCGGCAAGGCGCGCAGGACAGGCTGCATAGCGAACGTCCCGCCAGCCCTGCCGGCTGCCGATCATGCCGGACATCAGCACGGGGAGATTGCCGTGCTCGCGCAGCCAAGGCGCGATCGCCTCTGCGAGCGCCAGTTCGAACCGTCGGTCGCGGACGGAGAGAATGCCGCGATCGGTCTGGACCATCGCCAGGCTGTCGCCCGCTGCGGTCGCCAGATAAGCCCGGAACGTCGTGGTGCCCCAATCGACGGCAACGAAAGACGGCGCACCACCGGGTGCGCCGTCGAAAGTTCGCATCGCCTGAGAGCGGTCCATCCGTTCCACCCGGCGCCTGAGCCCCGATCAGGCGCCCGGCTCGCCGTGCGCCTCTCCGCGCGCCTTCTGCTCCGCCTCATGGCGTTCGCGATCCGCCTTGCCCTTCACCGACTCGTCGCGATCGACGAGTTCGATGACCGCCCGCGGAGCGCTGTCGCCATAGCGGAATCCGGCCTTGAGAACCCTGGTGTAGCCGCCGTTGCGATCCTTGTAGCGGGGCCCAAGAACGTCGAAGAGCTTCTTGACCATGGCCTCGTCGCGCATCCGGGACGCCGCGAGGCGGCGCGAGTTGAGGTCGCCCCGCTTGGCGAGCGTGATGTACTTGTCGACGACGCGCCTCAGATCCTTTGCCTTCGGCAGCGTCGTCACGATCTGCTCGTGCCGGATGAGGGCCGCAGCCATATTCGAGAACATCGCTTGCCGATGGCCGCTGTCCCGGCTGAATCGGCGCCCCAGTCTACCGTGTTGCATGTCGCTTCACCCTTTCGTTGTGTGCGGCGGAGTTCTTCGGCTCCGCCTTGGCTGACCGAGGCAACCGCTGTTGCAAGCGGCTGCCGCCACGTGAGACCTGGCGCCTCGCTCCCGCGCCGGTGCCGGCGCCGGATTAGAACTGATCCTCGAAGCGCTTGGCGAGATCCTCGATGTTGTCCGGCGGCCAGTTCGGCACCTCCATGCCGAGATGCAGGCCCATCCCGGCCAGCACCTCCTTGATCTCGTTGAGCGACTTGCGGCCGAAGTTCGGCGTGCGCAGCATCTC
>CAYWBX010000206.1:0-6220 GCA_964456015.1 uncultured Hyphomicrobiaceae bacterium
CCAGCGAGAAGTGACCATGGCCGGACGCGATACGGGCAACGCCGACATGCCGGAGGAGACGCCGCCCACTCGTTCGCGTCTCATCGCCATCACCCTCGACGAGCAGTCGATCGGCCGCGCCAACGCCAATGTGGCGCACGAGCGCGAGGTGGCCATCTACGACATACTCGATGCGAATACGTTTGCCGTCGATGGCCGCGATGAAGGGCCCTACACGCTGCATCTCTCCGTGGTCGATGACCGGCTCGTCTTCACGATCGGCGCCGATGGCACATCGGAGACGATGTCGGTGGTCCTGGCGCTCTCGGCCTTCCGCCGGGTCATCAAGGACTATTTCGCCGTCTGCGACACCTACTACCAGGCCATTCGCAATGCTCCGCCGTCGCGCATCCAGACCATCGACATGGGACGGCGCGCGCTGCACGACGAAGGCAGCCGCCTGCTCGCCGAGCGGCTCAAGGGCAAGGTGACGCTCGACCATGCGACGGCACGGCGGCTGTTCACGCTGATCTGCGCCCTGCACTGGAAGGGATGAGCGTGATGCAGGCAGAGGACCAGCGGGGGGGCAGCGTTGTGGGGCGCGAGCTTCCCGGCGCGGTTCTCTTCGCCTGCACCATGAACGCCGTGCGCTCGCCCATGGCGGCCGCCATCCTGCGTCATCTCGCCGGCCGTCGCGTGTATGTGCAATCGGCGGGCGTGAGGGCCGGCGAGCCCGACCCCTTCGTCCGGGCCGTCATGGATGAGATCGGCATCGACGTCTCGCGCCATGCCCCGACGACACTCGCCGATCTCCACGACACCACCTTCGATCTCATCATCACGCTGTCTCCGGAGGCGCACCACCAGGCGCTGGAACTCACGCGGACCATGGCGGTGGAAGTCGAATACTGGCCGACCTTCGACGCTTCGCTCATGCAGGGCCAGGGCAGCCGCGAGCAGGTCCTCGCGGCCTACCGTGCCGTGCGGGACCGCTTGTTCCGGCGCGTCAAGGAGCGGTTCGACCTCGCCGGCGGCCCGAGCATCTGAAGGCCGGGTCGGTCTGCTGCGCCGGATCGTCGCTGTCGCGGCACGGACACGGCCTGTGGAACGGCCTGATTTCGCCACACCGCTTCAAAGGCGTCGCCATAATCCCCACCTAGGGTCCATGGCCGCGCTTGGGGAAGCGTTGCGCCGGTCCCGGCAGACGGGCGGTGCCACCGGAGGTGATTTGGCCATGACGGTTACGTGGTTCAGTACGAAAGATGTCTGGTTGGTCGCGCGCGATTGCCTCGTCGGGATCGGCCTTTTCCTCGTCCTGACGTTCGGGCTCTGCGGCGGATTGCCCGGCCGCGCGATGCACGCGGCGGCATCCGATGCGGCGATCCTTGCGGCGCAGGCCCTGGCCGCGCCTCCGGATGCGGCCGCGGAACACGCGCTCCTCACTGCGCTCGCACGCATCCCGTCAGGCGGAGGGCAGATCAACGCGATTGACTTCTTTGCCCTCGGCACCGCGTTCGCGTTCCTCTTCGCCCTCAACGTCGCGCTCTTGCGCCATCTCCGGCTGGCCTACGCGATTCCCCGTCCGAGCGGGCGGAGGCGGCATGGCTGACCGAGCCGCGCGCGGTCCGGTTGCCGGCGGCCTCGACAAAGCGGCAATGGCGACACATATGGGGTGGGCGAGGGAAGCAGGGAGGCTCAGGGCATGACCCGACGCTGGCGCACCGAGGCGATCGGACTGGCGGCCGTGACCGGTCTGGCGATGATGGCCGCCTTCGCCGTGCGCACCGCGCCCGAGGCGGTTCTCGCGCGGGACTACGGCGACGCGCTGGCGCGATTGGCGGCGGAATGGCCGACGCCCGCCAAAGCGAACATCTGGCTTAGCCGCAGCGAGCCCGCCCCGCGGCCGCTGCGCAAGGCGCTGGCCGTCGGCGACCGTGTGAGCATCGCAAGCTCAGCCGGAACCCTCGAAACCTTTGAAGTCGTGAGCGTCGAGGAGGTCGCGGCCGATTCGATCGGCGCCCCGCAATCGCTCATCCAGATCGTGACCGGGCGGCCGGTCTCGGGCGCCGGCGCCGCGACCGTCCGCTTCATTTTCGCGGTCGAAAGCGAGGCTGACGTAACCGGGCCGGTGAAGGCGGACAAGACGCTGTGATCCACGGGCCGGCGCCGCCAATGCGGGCCGGTTTCCCGATGCGGCGCGGCGCGCGCGTGACGGCGCCTTTGCGGAGCCCTCTTGACGCCGTTCGTGCCGATTTGGAGAGGCAAGCGGGCGGTCGGCGATTGACACACCGGGACCGACGCGGTTTGGCTGCTGCCGGATGTCGCGGCCGCTGGCAGACCGGGGTGCGCGGCCCAACCGAAATCCGCTGACGCCGCCTCCCCGAGACCGCCCGAGAGATGAGTCGCCTGCCGAACCGATCCGCGATGCTCGGCGCCGCCAACCTTCTGGCGGCGCTCAGCCAGCGCATCGCGGTCTGGCGATCGCAGCGCCGCACGTCGCCCGCCTGGACGCTCGCCGTCGCGCTGATCGTGGCCGTCATGGCGCTGCCGGTTGCGACCGTCCTGGTGCTGGCGGTGGGTGCCAAGGCCGGCGCGCTCTCACATCTGGCGAGCACGATTCTCGCCGCCACGCTGCGCGATACGTTTCTCGTGCTGACGGGCGTCGGATGTCTGACCCTCGTTGTCGGCACCGTAACGGCATGGCTTGTCACCATGTACCGGTTTCCGCTGCATGCGCTGGTCGATCGGCTCCTGGTGCTGCCGCTCGCCGTGCCGACGTACATCATCGCCTATGCCTACGCGGAGCTCCTCGACTACGCAGGCCCGGTGCAAGGCGCTGTCCGCTCGCTGTTCGGCTTCCAGTCCGCGCGTGATTACTGGTTTTTCGACATACGCTCGACCTCGGGCGCCATCTTCGTACTCTCGAGCGTGCTCTATCCCTACGTCTACCTCGCCGCGCGCGCGAGCTTCACGCAGCAGTCGGTGTGCGCACTGGAAGTGGCACGAACCCTCGGCCGCACCGAGTTCGGCGCGTTCCGCTCGGTCGCCCTACCGCTCGCAAGACCCGCGCTGGTCGCAGGGGTTGCGCTCGTCCTCATGGAGAGCCTGAACGACCTCGCCGCAATGCAGTATCTCGGGGTGCAGACGCTCTCCGCCGCAATCTACGCCACCTGGCTGCAGCGCTCGAACCTGGGCGGAGCCGCACAGATCGCCGCGGTCCTCATCGTGATCGTGGCCCTCCTCTTCGCCGCCGAGCGCCGGGCCCGCGGCCGCAGCCGCTTCCACCACACCACCGGCCGTTACCAGGCGATCCCCTTCGCCATCCTCGGCGGAACGCGCGCCTGGGCGGCGCTGACCGTCTGCCTGCTGCCGTTCGTCCTCGGATTTCTTCTGCCGACCCTCATTCTCGCCGGCAACGCCTGGCGCCACGCCGAGGTGGCGCTCGCCGGCGGATTCTGGCGGGCCGCCGGCAACAGTCTGGTGCTGGCCGCAGTGGCGGCCGCAACCGCTGTTGCAGCGGGGCTCCTTCTCGCCTACGCGCGGCGCATTGCCGCCAATGGCTTCGTGCGACCGGCCGTGCGCATCGCAGGCCTCGGCTACGCCCTTCCGGGCACCGTGCTCGCCCTTGGCCTGCTGATCCCGCTGGCCGCACTCGACAACCGCATCGACGCCGCCACGCGCGAGGCTTTCGGACTCTCGACGGGGCTCGTGCTCTCCGGCACCATCTTCGCGCTGGTGCTCGCCTACACAATCCGCTTCCTCGCCGTCTCACTCGGCACGATCGAGGCCGGACTCGAGCGGGTCTCGCCGAACCTGGATGCGGCCGCCCGCACGCTCGGCGAGACCGCGCTCTCGGCGCTCTGGCGCGTCCATCTGCCTCTGCTGATGCCGGCGCTCGGCACGGCGGCGCTGCTCGTCTTCGTCGATACGATGAAGGAGCTGCCCGCCACCCTGCTATTGCGCCCGTTCAACTTTGAGACGCTCGCGACCCACGTCTATTCGTTTGCCTCCCTCGAGCAGCTCGAGGCCGCAAGCGTCGGCGCGCTGGCCATCGTCGCCGTCGGCCTCGTCCCGGTGCTGCTCCTGCATCGCGCCATCGCCGAAGGCCGGGCAGGAAGCTGAGTCTCTCCCCGTCGCGGCTTCCGGCTTGCCGGGCGGCTCTCTTCGAGCAGGCGTCAGCGCCGCGCCTCGAGCCAGCCCATCATGATGCGGTTGAAGGCATCGGGCCGCTCGACGTTGGGGAAGTGGTGGGCCTCTGCAATCTCCTCGTAGCGTCCGCCCGGTACGAGGTCGGCGATGCGCTTGTTGGCGGCCGGCGGCGTCCCCTGGTCCTCCGATCCGCAGACCGTGAGCACCGGCAGCTTGAGTGACGGGAGCCGCGGCACGAAATCAAAATTCATGATGGCGTCCACGCAGCCGAGATAGCCCGGGGCCGTCGTTCCGGCGATGGTCGCGTGAATCTGGCGCCACCGGTCGGGGCGCTTGGGCTTGAAGGCGTCTGTGAACCATCGCTCCATGGTGGCGTCGGCGAGCGGCGCAACGGAGCCCGCCTTGCGGACCGCCTCGATGCGCGGCCCCCAGGCCTCGCGCGCGTTGGGGGGCGAGGCGGGCGAGGTGTCGCAGAGCATCGCCGACAGAAGACGGTGGCCGTGACCGAGCGCGAGCGCTTGGCCCAACATGCCGCCGATCGAGAGGCCGATGAAATGCACCTTGGAGATGGCGAGCGCGTCGAGCGCCTGCACCACGTCGCCGGCGAGCGCGTCCATCGTGTAGCTCCCCGCAACCGGGTCGCTGCCGCCGTGGCCGCGCATGTCGAGCCTCAGAACGCGATATCCGGCCGCCATCAGTGGCGGCATCTGCTCCGCCCACATGCCGCCATCCGATGCCAGCGAATGCGCGAAGCACACGACGGGGGCGGTTTCCGGCCCCATCAGATCGTAATAGAGCCGCCGCCCGGCGAGATTGATCAGCATCCGACGCTCCTTCGTTCGTTACATGACTTGGGCCTTGGCCGCAGCCGGCCGAAACATTGCCGGGAGCGAACATACCGGCTTGCCGGGGCATCGGCCATGGCAGACTGGGCAAGTCGGGCGCGGGGCTTCCCGCCGCCCGCTTGCCTTGGGTCGCCGCAAGCGCCATAACGCCGTTCGCCCGAGTGCGTCCAAGCAGCAAGGACCGATCCGATGATCGAACTCAAACCCCGCGTGTTCTCAGGCATGCAGCCGACCGGCAGCCTGACGCTCGGCAATTACCTGGGCGCGCTCGTCAACTGGGTGGCGATGCAGAAGACGCATGAGTGCATCTACTGCGTCGTCGATCTGCATGCGATCACGCAATCGGTGGACGTCTGGGGCGGACCCGCCGAACTGAGGGTCGCGACGCGCCGTGCCGCCGCCGCCTACATCGCCGCCGGCATCGATCCGAAGAAAAGCATCGTTTTCAACCAGAGCCAGGTCGCGGAGCATTCCGAGCTCGCTTGGATCTTCAACTGCGTCGCCCGCCTCGGCTGGCTCGACCGCATGACCCAGTTCAAGGAGAAGGCCGGCAAGGACAAGGAGCGCGCCTCCGTCGGCCTCTACGCCTACCCCAATCTCATGGCCGCCGACATCCTGGTCTACCGTGGCACGCACGTGCCCGTGGGCGACGACCAGAAGCAGCACCTGGAGCTCGCCCGCGACATCGCGCAGAAGTTCAACAATGACTTCCGCAAGGAGATCTCGGCGCGCGGCTATCCGAACGGCGAGTTCTTTCCGCTCTGCGAGCCGATGATTCTCGGGCCCGCGACGCGCGTCATGAGCCTGCGCGACGGCACCAAGAAGATGTCGAAGTCGGACCCCTCCGACATGTCCCGCATCAACCTGACCGACGACGCCGACACCATCGCCAACAAGATCAAGCGCGCGCGGACGGACCCGCATCCCCTGCCATCCGAGGTCCAGGGCCTGAAAGGCCGCCCGGAGGCGGACAACCTGACCGGCATCTTCGCAGCGCTCGCCGGAACGACGCAGGCCGAGGTTCTGCGCCAGTTCGGCGGCGGCCAGTTCTCGACGTTCAAGGCGGCGCTCTCGGAACTCGCAGTCGCCAAGCTTTCCCCCGTTACGTCCGAGATGAATCGACTGATGGCCGACCCGGCGGAAATCGACCGCATCCTGAAGGACGGCGCCGATCGCGCGCGCGCGGTCGCAGCCCCGATCATGGCCGAGGTGAAGGAGATCATCGGCTTCGTGCGTTGATGCGCCTG
>CAYWBX010000207.1:0-6219 GCA_964456015.1 uncultured Hyphomicrobiaceae bacterium
GGTCCCCCGCCCATCGGGCTCATTTCGGCATTGGGATCGAAGAAGGCCAGCACGCGGCCGCCGGACAAGGCGTACTGATCGACGGCGTAGGCGGCCTCCCTGGTCAGCAGCATCGGTTGCACGATAAGGAGCACGTCGATGTCGGACGGGATGATCTTGGTCGTCTGCTCGAGGTTGCGGACCTCGAAGAACTCCCGGATCTGCTCCATGACCATCCAGGGCGGCGACGGCTGGCGCATGGGCTGCATCGGGTTCATGCCGCCGTTGATATTGATGCCGGCAATGAGGCCGACAACCTTCTTCTTCGGGTTGGCGAGGCCGTTGATCAGCTTTGTCAGATCGTATTCGAGAAAGCGTTCCCGATCCGGTGCGAAGAACTCGATGATGGCGTCATTGTCGGTCGTGTTCGAGGCCACCAGCCCGAAATAGCCGGTCTCACCGTCCTGATTGAGCCGCACTCCCCTGAGGCCGGCAGCGACGGCGCGATCCTCGGCGTCCGAAAAGGGCTCCGGATCGAGGAACGTCACCTGCAGACGGCCGCGCGAGATGTCGCGATACTGCTCGAGCAGGGCCTTCACGCGCTCGAAGTACTTTCCGAAGAGCGGCGCCACCTCGCCGAGCTTCTTCGTGTAGTAGACGCGCACGCTGATCGGCTCGTCGATCTTCGCCAAGACTTTCTTCGTTCCCTCCGAGATCGTGAACAGACGCTCCGAGGTCAGGTCGACCTTCATGTTCCGGAACAGGATGGAGGCGATCAGGTTCGCGGAAAGAAGCAGCACGGCGCCAAAGATCAACGCCGCAAGGCCGAGCGAGCGACGGTCCATGCGGGCGGCCAAGCGCCCGATCTCACCGGGCGCCAACAACAGCCAGCCGGTGAACCGCTCGAAGAGGCTCGTCATCGCCGAGGTGGAGGATTTCGTTTGCACTGGCATCGGGACTTCAGCTCCTCGCCATCAGGCGGATTTGCGCAGTTCGACGACGATCATGTTTGCGAACAGGAAAAAGGCGATCAGCGACACATAGAAGACGAGACTCGGGAGACCGATGACGCCTTTCGAGATGAGGTCGAAGTGATTGAGGAAGCTCAGCGACGAAACGGCCTGCGTGATGAAGGCCGGCGCCCAGGCGCGGAACACGTTCAGCACCATTTCCGAACCGCTCATGACGAGCAGAAAGCAGAGCGTCGCCGCCACGATGAAGGCGATGACCTGGTTCTTGGTCAGTGCCGAGATACACGAGCCGATGGCGAGGAAGGCTCCGGCCATCAGGAAGCTGCCCAGGTAGCTTGCGAGGATCACGCCGTGATCGGGATCGCCAAGGTAGCTGACCGTGAACCACATCGGGATCGTGAGAAGAAGCGCCACGCCGATGAACGCCCAGGCCGCGAGAAACTTGCCGAGGATGGCTTCAAGCGTGGTGACCGGCAGCGTCATCAACAGCTCGATGGTGCCGGTCTTGCGCTCCTCGGCCCACAGCCGCATGGCCACGGCCGGCACCAGCAGAAGGTAGAGCCAGGTGTGATAAGCGAAGAAAGACTGCAGATCCGCCTGCCCGCGCTCGAAGAAGTTGCCGATGTAAAAGGCGAAGGCCCCGGTCAGCGCGACGAAAATCACGGCAAAGACATAGGCGAGCGGGGTGCCGAAATAGGCGCCAAGCTCGCGCTTGGCGATGATCCAGACGTTACGCATGGCTGCTGCGTCCCTCGTGGGTCGTGATCTGGCGGAAGACGTCGTCGAGCCTGCCGCGCTCCACGTACATCTCGAGCACCGGGAGCGACCTGGCGCCGAGCAGGCCTGCGACGTCTGCGGCGATCGCGGCACCCGCCTTCGGTATCGCTCTGAGCAGGATCTTGCCGTCCGCCGCCGTCTTTCGGTCCACGCGCTCGACGCCCGCAAGGCTCGCGACGGCATCCGCAATCTCGCCGGCCCGGGCCGCCTCGACCTTGAGTGCGACGGCGTTGTGGTCCGGCATCCGCCGCTGCAGCTCTTCCGCCGTGCCATCGGCCACGATGCGTCCGCGATCGATCACGACGGCGCGGGTGCACACGGCCTCCACCTCTTCGAGGATGTGCGTTGAGACGATGATCGCCTTGTCGCGCGCCATCTCCTTGATGAGATTGCGCACATGGTGCTTCTGGTTCGGGTCCAGGCCGTCTGTCGGCTCGTCCATGATGAGCACCGGCGGATCGTGCAGGATCGCCTGCGCCAGTCCGACCCGCCGCTTGAAGCCCTTGGAGAGCGTCTCAATGCGCTGGTCGACCACCGTGTCGAGCCCCGTTCGCGAGACGGCGGCGTGCACGCGAGCGGACTTCGCCTCGCCGCTGTAGCCCCTGAGCTCGGCGATGAAGCCGAGGAAGCTCCATGGCGTCATGTCGCCATAGGCCGGCGCGCCTTCGGGCAGGTAGCCGATGCGCGCCTTGGCTTCCTTCGGATGGTCCGCGACGCTGAGCCCGCCAATGCGAGCCGAGCCCGAATCCGGTTCGAGAAAACCGGTCAGCATCTTCATGGTCGTCGATTTGCCGGCGCCGTTAGGCCCAAGAAATCCGAGCACCTCGCCCTGCGTGACCCGAAGAGAGATGTCGTCGACCGCGGTGATGGCACCGAACGTCTTGCGCAGACGATCGGCCTCGACCAACACTCCCATTGAAGTCCTCCATGCGCGTCGTGGCAGCTACCGGTGCCGGCTGCGACGATCCGGATCTCTGCTTTCCGAGCGAGTGCTGTCGCGGCTTACGGGCGACCGCTCGGTGCGT
Source organism: uncultured Hyphomicrobiaceae bacterium (assembly GCA_964456015.1). Taxonomy (GTDB): domain Bacteria; phylum Pseudomonadota; class Alphaproteobacteria; order Rhizobiales; family Hyphomicrobiaceae. The sequence continues at coordinate 2,753 of CAYWBX010000207.1, forward strand.
CGAGGTAGGCACAGACTTTGGCAGTGTCAAGGAGAGAGTGCCAAGCCTCGAAAGGTCGCCTTCCTGACGCCGCTCAGGCGCCGCTCAGGCCGCCGGCGGCGTGCTCCGGGACTGTGGCACGCGATGCGCTGCGCCGGTCGCGAACCGCTCCGGCGCGAAGGGCTCCATGCGCTCGTTGAGCCGCTCGCCCGAGGCCATCGCCGCGACCAGCCGCCCGGTATTGGGACCACCGGTGAGGCCCAGGTGCCCGTGGCCGGCGGCGATGAAAATGTTGGGGTGTCCGGGAATGGGACCGATCGCAGGCAGGCTGTCCGGGGTTCCCGGCCGCGGCCCCATCCACTGCGAGCTTTGCGCGAGGTTCAGTCGCGGGAACATGCGCCGGGCCTGGCGTTTGAGCACCTCGGCGCGGCGCCAGTCGGGAGCGTCGTCGGGGCGGCCGAGCTCCTCCGTGCCGGCGACCCGAAGTCCCATCTCCATCGGCGTCACAGCGAATTGCAGCTCCACCTCGCTCACGACATGATTGAGCGTGATGCCGGGGTTCGCGAAGGTCATGTGATAGCCGCGCTCGGCGATGAGCGGGATCTTGAGGCCGAGCGGCCGGACCAGCGCCGCCGACCAGGCGCCCGCCGCAATGACGGCCGCCGATGCAACTCGAGCTCCGGCCGACGTTTCGACGGTTACCGTGCCGCCATCGGGGCGCAATGTCCGCACGTCCGCCTTCAGCACGTGCCCGCCGGTGCGCACGAAGTGCGCGGCGTAGGCTTGCGTCAGTCGGAAAGGATTGAGCGTGTAGCCGATCGGGCCGAGCAGCACACCGCGCGTGTACTCGGGCGAGAGCTCCGGCTCGGCCTCGCGCAGCGCCTGTCCGTCAAGTACCTCGATCTCGCTGCCGCGCTCGCGCCTGAGCCGCCAGGAGAGGCCGGTTGCAACATCGAGCTCGCTCGCCTTGCGGTGCACGTAAAGATACTTCGTCGGACGAACGAGATCGGGAACACCGGCCTCGCGGGCCAGCGCCTGGTGCAACTCGAGCGACGTGCGATTGAGCGTGCTCATGGCGTCCGCGGAATGTTCGACCTTGGCCAGATTGGCCGAGCGGACGAAGTGCCAGAGCCACGGCAACGTGGTCGGCAGCGAACCGAGCCGGACGGTGAGCGGGCTTTCGCGATCGACCAGCATCCGCGGGACCTTGCGCAGGATCCCCGGAACCGACACCGGCACGACCGCCTGCGCCGCCAGAATCCCGGCATTGCCGAAGGAGCAGGCTTCCCCCGGCTCGACGCGGTCGATCAGCGTCACCTGCCAGCCGCGCCGCAACAGCTCGATGCCGCAGCACACGCCGACGATGCCGGCTCCGATGACGATCGCCGTCCTGTCCGAGGCTGCTGCCATGCCCTGCGTCTCCCGCCGCCACCGATCCCGGCTCAACTTTACGCATGCATGGTCGCAAGCGCCACAGCGGTCCCCTCGCGCCCCGCGGCGGCGCTAACCGTGGCCGAACTTGGCCGGTGAACCGGTCCGGGCGGGTCTCGCTGACTCCCGCCCGCCGGCCACGGCGCCGCGACAGATTGATGCGAATACGGATCGATCTCCACCTCGATAAAGACACAATTTCAACATCACGAGATGGTGCGCTCGCCTCCGGGAAGAGGGAGCGAACCATTGTGAGATCGGGGGTGTCCATGTTCTCGCGTAGTCCGGCCAACGGCGCCAAGCCGTCCCAGCCCGACGTCAGGGCCTTTGAGAGTGTCAAATCGCCAGGCAGCGCCGATGCGCGGTATCAGCCGCACGGGTCGGGCGGGCCTGCGTCGCCGTCGCGGGCGAGCGGTGAAAGCGGATTTTCGCTCGGCTCGATCATCGGCAACGACCTTACGATCGTCGGACAGGGATTGCGGATCATCACTCAGGGAACGCTGCAGGTCGACGGCAAGGTCGAAGGCGATGTGCTCGGCAAGGAGGTGATCGTTGGAGACAAAGGCGCCGTGACGGGAGTCGTCTCCGGCGAGAACGTCGTCATCCGCGGCGCGGTCCACGGCACCATCCGTGGATTCAAAGTGGCGCTCCAGTCGAGCGCCCGCGTCGAAGGCGACATCCATCACCAGCAGCTCACCGTCGAGGAAGGCGCGCATCTCGACGGCCGCGTGCGCCGTCCGCAAGATCCGGCCGAGCTTAAGCCCAACCTCGATCCGATGCAGCCGCCCGACCGCGACGCCTGAGCGCGGCGGCTTGCAGACTGGCCCTCCCGGGAAAGGATCGTTCGAGCGGCGCGAGCAGCGCCCTTGCGCCCGCAATGGGCGACGCACCATGTCGCTGTTGTGGGGTCCGTCGCCCGTCAGAACAGATCGCGGTCGCGATCATCGTCGTCCATGGGCGGACTCGGCGGGAGCGGTCCGGTGTTCTTCGGCAGCAGGGCGAGTAAGAGCACAGCCGGCGGAATGAGGAAGCACCAGGCGGCCCAGGCGGAGGGATTGCGGCGCTTGAAGCCGGCGAGGATTGCCGCGACGACGGCTGAAAAGATCGCGGCGAGCCCCCAGATGGCGATGTACTGAATGGCACTCATGCCGCTCACTCCTCGACGGTCCCCGCATTCGATACTGAGTGCCCGAGAGCATGCGGGCGAACGCCGGTAGTCCGCAATTGGGACAGGGCCGAGGCCGGATCGAGCCAGGAGCGCGCAAGCCTCGCCGGGGCAGGCAAGTGACGGGCGAGTCCCCGTGGTGACAGCCGGGATCGCACCCATTTGCCCGCTCGCGCTCGCCGCTACTTGAGCACGATGAGGGCGTCAGCCGCCGCGAGCCCCTTGCCCTTTTCCGCAACGAACACCGGGTTGATGTCCATTTCCTTCAGACGGTCGCCGAGTGCGGCCGCCATCACCGAAACATCGACGAGGGCCTTGGCGAGCGCGTCCTTGTCGGCCGCGGGCTTGCCGCGATAGCCGTCGAAAAGCTTGGCGCCGCGCAGTTCCCCGATCATGTCCTGGGCGGTTGCGAGATCGAACGGCGCGATGCGGAAGGTCACGTCCTTCAGAACCTCCGTCAGGATGCCGCCGAGGCCGAGCACGACCGTTGGCCCGAACGCCTCGTCGTTGACCACGCCGATCAAGACTTCGAGGCCGGAGGCCATCTCGGAGACCAGCACGCCGTCGATCTGCGCCCCCGGCTTGTAACGCCGCCCATTGCGCATCACCTCGTCGGCCGCTTGCGCCAGGTCCCGCTCCGCGACGGCAAGCTTGACGCCGCCGGCCTCCGTTTTGTGCGCGATGTCGCGTGAGACGATTTTCACCGCGAACGGTCCGTTGAGACCCTGCACCGCCGCCGCGACGTCGGCGCCCGCCGGCACCAGTACTTCGCGCGTCATCGGGATGCCGAAGGCCTTCAGCACCGCCTTGCTTTCGACCTCCGACAGGGTGACGTTGCCGGCGGGAAGCGATAAGCCGGCAGGCATTTTCGCTTCGGGCGCGCGGCGGCCAA
>CAYWBX010000208.1:0-6203 GCA_964456015.1 uncultured Hyphomicrobiaceae bacterium
GAGGGCGGCTGCTGGGTCTGCCATGATTGCGGCTATTCGAAGTGCGGCTGAGCGCCCACGAGAGGTTTGCGGTGCCCGATCCGGGCGCCGGCGGGGAGTTCCCCTTAACTCGCAGTCCGAGGCAGGCACCCCTCTGGCTTGTGCGCAGGTCGTGAGGCGAAGACGTTGCGGCCCCGGGCGGGATCCGGTGAGGAGCGAACCATCGGCCGGCGTCCCGCGCGGTGCGCCTCAGAGATCGGCGATGAGGCTCGCCCATGTCGGCAATGGGCGCTCGGAGGCGGGCACCAGCCACTTCGCGACGTTACTCTGATCGATGACGGTCGTAGGGAGCAGGATCTCCGCCGGCAGCCGTTCGCCGGCAAGATGGCGCAGCATCGCCATCATCGTCGCCGCCCCCATCTTGAAGCCGTCGTAGTCCATGCTGGCAGCAAGGCGTCCGTCGCGAATTGCCTTCGCCGCCTCAAGCGTGCCGTTGTTGCCGATGATCGGGATGCGCCTGCCGGCTTCCTCCGCCGCGCGCGCTGCGCCGAGCGCCATCAGATCGTTGGTCGCAATCACCCCGTCGATGCTCGGGTGCGCCGCAAGATGCGTGCGCATGGCCTCATACCCGCCGTCCTCGAGGTAACGGCCCGGCAGGCTGCCGAGCAGGCGGACCGCTGGCGCCTCGGCGATCGCCTCGCGGAAGCCGCGGCCTCGGTCGCGGGCAGTGGGCGCGCTCGCCGGCCCCTCGATCAGGACGACGTTGCCCTGGCCGCCGATGAGGCCGATCAGGTGGCGCGCCGCCATGCGCCCCATGGCGACGTCATCGGCGCCGACGAAGCTGACATAGCGCCCCGGCATCCGGTTGACGAAGCCGATGATCGGAATGCCGGCCGTCTGCACTTCGCGCACGGGTCCGTCCATTGCGTGGTCGTCTGCGGGGGCGAAGATGATCCCGTCCGGACGCTCACGAAGCGTCTGTTTGAGCAGCGCAGTCTGCTCGACCGGATCGTCGGGCGCGCGCGTCGTCCGCCAGTCGAGCGCCACGTCCGCCTCGCGGGCGACGCGCGCGGCGCCGTCGCGCATCGCGAGGTAGTTCGGATTGACCGCATTCTTGGTGAAGAGGACAAACCTGCGTTGCGCCACTTTCTCCTCCCTCCGCCCGGCCGCCACGCTGCGATCTGCGCCGCCTCGGCCGATCCCGGAGCAATCCGCACGCGCAGAAGCGGGCCGCCCTCAGCTCAAAGCGCGCCGACGCGAGAAACGTGCCTCGCTCGCGAGCGTCACCTCAGCGGCCGAGCCGCTTGGCAACCTCTTCCAGCATCACGTCGGTGGCGCCGCCTGCGATCGTGTGCGCGCGGGCATCCCGCGCCATGCGCTCGATGGTGCTGCCCGTCATGTAGCCGGCACCGCCGTGAAGCTGCAGGCAGGCGTACATCACTTCGTTGGCAAGTTCGCCGCACAGCGCCTTTATCATCGAGACCTCGCGCGTGCAGTCCTGCCTGCGCGAAGAGCGCCAGGCCGTCTCAAGGACGAAGGCGCGCGCCGCCGCCACCCGTGCCGACAGCTCGGCGAGCTTCATGCGCACGGCCTGTTTCTCATAGAGCGGCGCTCCGAACGCCCGGCGTTCCATTACGTAAGCGAGCGTCAGCTCGAGCGCCGCCTGTGCCTCGCCGATCGCCTGGGCACCCAGCACGAGCCGCTCGTTCTGGAAGTTCTGCATCAGCGCATAGAAGCCGCGACCCTCCTCGCCGATGATGTTGCCGACAGGCACGCGCGCATCCTCGAAGACGAGCTCCGCCATGTCGTTCGAGCGCCAGCCCTGCTTGTCGAACGTCCGAGTCACGCGGAAGCCCGGCGTTCCCTTTTCGACCAGGATCATCGACACGCTGCGGCTCGGGTTGTCGCCGCCGCTCTTTGCCGCAACGCAGTAGAGCTCGGCATGGACGCCGTTGGTGATGAAATGTTTGGTGCCGTTGAGAACGTAGTGGTCGCCGTCGCGGCGTGCGGTGGTCCGGATGCCTTTCACATCGGATCCCGCGCCGGGCTCCGTGATCGCCACCGCGACGATGGCCGACCCGTCGATGACGCGCGGCATCCACTTGGCCTTCATGGCCTCGCTCCCGCCGTTGGCGATGTGGACGGACGACATGTCGGTGTGATCGAGCACCGTCACTGCGAAGCCGCCATAGGTCGAACGGCCGAGCTCCTCGGCGAGCACGCAGCTTGCAAGCTCGTCCAATTCGGAGCCGCCATACCGGGCCGGAAAACGCAGCCCCAGGAAGCCGAGCTCTCCCATGCGCCTGAGGACCTCGCGGGGCACGAAGCCCGCCTTCTCCCAGGCGTCCCCGTGCGGCTTCACCTCGCTCTCGACGAACCGGCGCACCTGCGCGCGCAGCATCTCGTGCTCTTCCGTGAGATAGGGCGACTGAGACTCTGCATTGGCGATCGCCATGGGTTGTCCTCTATCCGCCGAATGCCGCCTTTCAGGTCGTGAGCCCGAGCGCGCTGCGCACGCGCTGGCCGATGACAGCGCCGTCCTTTTCCGGCAGACGCCACGGGTCCTCTGTGATCGCAATTTTGGCGACCGCGAAGACTGGCCCCTGGGCCCGGAAGAGGAAGTCCGCAAGCTCCCGCGCCTTGCCTTGCTCGGTGACGAGCATCGTCTCCCGGATGCCGAAGCCGCGGGCGATGGCGCAGAGATCCGCGCGCCCCGCCGTGAGGCCCCTTTGCCGGCCGGTTTCCGAGAAGTGTTCGTTGTCGAGCACCAGGATGGCGAGGTTGGCTGGCGCCTGATCCGCCACGACGCCGAGCGAGCCGATGCCCATCATCATTTCGCCGTCCCCGGTCATCGCAAGGATGCGCCGCTTGGGTTGTGCGAGCGCCAGTCCGAGGGCGGTCGGCACGCATAGACCCATCCCGCCCCAGGAATAGACGTTCTCTGGCTGATCGCCGGCCGCAAAGAGGTCCCAAGTCGGACTGCCAAGCCCGGTCACCGCGAGTGCGTCGCCGCGGTACTTCATGATCTCGGCCACGAACGATCGCCGGTCGATCTTGTTCGATGTCGCAGGAAAGGACGAATGGGACGGTGATTTCGTCACGGGTCTGTCCTCTTCACTTCTGCCCGAAGCCCTTCGCGCCGATGATGCGCTGGCTGACCAGAACCGCTGCCGAGAGCTTGCCGTTGAAAGCCATGTCGGCGGCGGCAGCGAAGGTCTCGCCGACCTCCTCCGCCCGGTCCACCGGGAAGCACCGGACGCCGACCGCCTCGAGCGTCGGCCGTACCGCGCCTCCCATGGCGTTCTGCCACGGATTGAACTCGCCCCACTGGCCGCGCATCGTGACGAGCATCAGGCATGGCGCCTTGTAGGCGGCAGGAAAGCCCAACGCGTTGATGCAATTGCCGACGCCCGACGATTGCATGGCGACCATCGCCCGTTTGCCGCCGAGCCACTGTCCGGTGACGACCCCCATCCCTTCCTCTTCCGTCGAGAGCGTCACGAGGCGCATGGTCGCGTCCGACGCGACCATCTGGAGCAATTGTGTGAGCCCGCCGTCGGGAACGGTGCAGACGGTCCTGATGTCGCGCGCCTTCATGGCGTCGAAGACGTCTTGAGACCAGTGCGAGTGCTTTCGAGATGGCATTATCGACAACAGACCTCGGGTTTGCCGGGAACTCAGGCCGCCCGCGGGGAGGCGGCAGCAGGCAGAGAACGCCTGTCTAATGGCCCGGCCATCCAGGTGGGTCAAGGGAGACATGCCGAGGTGCGCGCGATGGCCGTCCGGCAAAGGGCAGCACGCGCCCGGATGGTGAAACGTTCCCACGCTCGGCGATCGGTGCCATGGTAGGCGGCGGAAGTGTTGGACGCTGAGATCGAGCAATCCTGCCATGTCGAAGCAGCGCGTCATTCGCTATGTAAGGGCGCCCGTGGGGATGCCGGACGAGTCTTGTTTTGCCCTGAGCGAGGAGCCCCTGCCCGTTCCCGCGGAAGGCGAAGTGCTGGCGCGCACGCATTATCTGTCCATCGATCCATATTTTCGCCGGATGATGGGAGGCGGGCATGGTCAGTATGCAAGGCCGCTTCGGATCGGGGATGTGATGGTCGGCCGCGGCGCGGGGGTCGTCGTCGAGAGCCGCCATCCGGATTTCAAGCCGGGTGATGGCGTGCAGGGCGAGTTCGGCTGGCGCGAGCACGCGCTCCTTAAGGGAGACGGATTGCGAAAGCTCCCGGACGATTTGAAACCGTTATCGTTGTCGCTCGGCGTCGTCGGCCAATCCGGTGCGACCGCTGTCGTTGGACTTTTCGACATTGCGCGGATGAAGCCCGGTGAGACGGTGGTCGTCTCGGCAGCGGCGGGTGCCGTCGGCAGCGTCGTCGGTCAGCTCGCCCGCATGAAGGGAGGCCGCGCCATCGGCATCGCCGGCGGCCCGGAGAAGTGTCGCCATGTCGTCGCCGATCTCGGCTTCGATGAGTGTATCGATTACAAGGCTGGCCCTATCAGCGCGGCTCTGGCCAAGGCGGCGCCGGACGGTATCGACGTCTATTTCGATAACGTCGGCGGCGACATCCTCGATGCTGCGCTCGCCCACATGCGTCAGGATGGCCGCATCGCCGTCTGCGGCCAAATCTCGCAATACAGCCTCGGTGAGCGGCAGGCGCTGCGCAATGGCGGAGCGATCCTTGACAAGTGTCTGACGATTCAGGGGTTCAGGATCGGCAATCATCTGGCGCGGCGCGATGCGGCGCTGGCGGAGCTGCTCGCCTTGTGGCGGGCGGGTCGCCTCCGGTGGCGCGAGACGGTTGCCGACGGTCTTGCGTCGGCACCCAGAGCCTTCCTCAACATGCTCGCCGGCGGCAACATCGGAAAGCAGGTCGTGCGGCTCGAAGCCGCTCATTAATGCGCCCGTGCCCGATTGGCAGGCGTGACGCCTCGTGATGCCATAATCCTGCAAGGCTTTGCAGGCATGTGAGGACGGTCCGATGCACGCCGGCAGCCTCTGCGGCCCGATCTCGCGCGTCGCTCTGCCCGAGCGTGTCAATGCTTTAAAGCCGAGGCTCTCATGATCGCTTCCAGGTTTGCGTATGTGGCGGTTCTGCTTTTCCTCACCGGCTTTGCTGGTCCAAGCGCAACGTCTCTGCGTGCCGAAGAGCAGAAGTCCGCTTCGAAGTCCGCCGATCTGACGCCGGAGGAGAAGAAGGAGCGGGAGGCGCGCAAGGACTGCAAGGTGCGCATCTGCGCTGCCTTCCGCAACCGCAAGCCGGACGGCGGCGACATCACCTGCAACGTGCTCAAGACGTGGCGCAAGGAACACCTCTCCGCCATGATCGAGAAGGCGAAGGTCTCGTGGCCCTGGGGTCGCGTCAGGTGCGTCGCCGACATCAAGCTCAGGCGCGCCGACCTCATCAAAGCAATGACCGAGGACAAGTTCGAGGCGCAACTCGAGAAGCATCAGGTCGCCTGCGAAGTTGAGCGCGACAAGGAGGCGCCGGCTGAGATCAAGTTCGAATTTACGCCGAGGGTGACGTTCGAGAAGGGCAAGGCCACGAAGGCTGCCCTCAACTGGGGCGCCATCGACGCGCCGACGCTTGTCAAGGGTGCGATGTGGACTGCGACGGCCACGGACAACACCTTCAACGTCCTGCAGAGCACCGTCGTCGACGACATCAACGATTTCATTGGTCCGAAGTGCGACGAGGTGAAAGAGGACTGGCAGGACAAGTGAGCCTGCCAGCCTCGCGCGAGGCGCCCTATCGCTGCCTCAGCGCGCCCGCGTAGCGGATGATGCGCCCGAGCCGGCCATGCCGGCGGTCGAGCTCGAAATGGTAGCTCCCGCCGTTCGCGTACTCGCGGGTGCAGAGCTCGGGCGTGAGCGAGCGCGGTACGGGAAGCCCAAGGACGGAGATTCGCTCGAGGCAGAGCGACAGCTCGCCGGAGTTTACGGACGGACGGAGCGTGAGCGCGACGGGGCTGACGTGCTCTCGAATCGTGCCGTCACGTGTCGCCGACTGAACGGAGCGGAACGTGCGGCCGGCGAAGTTGCGCCGCTACTCTTCCTTTCCCGCCTGCGAGGCAAACGTCACCTCAAGCGGCAGGTCCTGTCCGGGTGCGGGCAATCCGACAACCCAAGCCGCGATGCGCGCGAGTGCCGAACCGCTTCGCTCGGCTTGGGCGCGACCGGCCCACACGCTTTTCCCGGCGACTTCGTGCAGGCGTTGCACGGT
>CAYWBX010000209.1:0-6201 GCA_964456015.1 uncultured Hyphomicrobiaceae bacterium
CCTACACGCACATCTTCGGCATCGGCGACAATGAGATCGATCGCACCGAAGGGCCGCTCCGCTTCCTCGGGACCGTCGACGCACACGTGGACATCATCGCCGCCAGCCTGAAGATGAAGTTCGGCGAGACCGCCGCGCCGCTGAAGTAACCGGCTGTCGCCGGGACGCAGGCCCGGGCGGCCGCACCGAGGACCGTCGCCAACGCTCACGTGACCCCGGGGATGACGCGGTACCCGGGAGCGGCGCGCTTGGTGACGTCATGTGGCGGGCGATCCTTCGCGCTTCGGGCTGGCATGCCGGGAGGCCATCTGCCGCGCCCTCCATGTTGCGTCCACATGCGAGGCGGTCTGTGTCGGGAGCCGGCGGCCGGCCCATGCATTGTTTGCGGAAACTTGATCCGCGGACTGAGCACGGCGCGCTGACGGTCCCAGGGCTTCCAAAGGCGCTTCGCCAGCGGCGGGCTTACTACGTCGCATTAGCCATGTTCGCAATTCGTCCGCGAGCGCAGGACAACGCCCGGCAGGCACGCTAGTCTGGCGCCTCGCCCCGTGCGCCTGTGTGGAGAAGGTTTGTTCATCATGGCTGCCGCCAAGAAAGAGATCACCCGCGGCCGATGCCAGTGCCGCGCGCTCGAGTATGAGTTCGAAGGCAAGCCGAAGTGGGTCATGCATTGCCATTGCGAGAGTTGTCGGCGCGCCGTTTCGTCGGCGGTTGCGACCTACATCGGAGTCGACATCGACCAGTTCCGCTATCTCAAGGGGGAGCCGTCCATCTATGAATCGTCACCCGGTGTGAAGCGCTATTTCTGCGGCAAGTGCGGCTCTCCGATGGCGTATGCCGGTGCCCGTTGGCCGAAGGAGGTCCACCTCTTCCACGGAACGTTGGAAGATCCGGCTCAGTGGCCCCCGACCGGCCACGCACACATTGAAGAGCAGGTGGTCTGGTTCGACGTTCATGACGATCTTCCCCGGTTCGAGAAGACGGCAGCGCGCGATGCCAAACCCGTCCGAAAGGGGCCACGTGCGGCTTCGCGCTGAGCGAGACGGGGACCAGGACCGGCGGTGGTCGCGGCACGGCGCAGAAGGGTACGGCTGAAGCCAGTCAACGGTGCTACGCATGTTGCGAAAACTCCTGCTCGCAGCGCTCATGATCGTGGCCTGCTTCGGCGCGGTTTCGGGGCAGAGGCTGACCGGGCAGATTGTCGAGGTCGATGTCGGTGGACGCACGGTCAAACTGATCGTCGCCGAGGGACAATGCGTGCTCGATGGGACTGAGCAAGCCGATCGCTCGATTCTCGACGTGGTGACGCGCGCACTGGCCGGGCAGAACGAGCTTCTCCTGCATACCGCGGAGTGCGCGAACCTCGCCGAGGTGCGCCGCGGAGCGACCGCGTATCTCGACAACTTCGCGCAGGCGCAAGTCCTTATCCAGCTCAAGACCCGCGACTTCCGGGGTGAAGAGGGACGGGTCGTAGAGCAGGTGTGCCGGTATCTGCGGACCCTGGGTGAAGAGCTTCAGAGGAAGGTCGGACCGGACATCGAGCGGCGCATCGCCGACCTTGCCCTCGGGATCGGTGTGAACGAGCAGCGCCAGCTCGGGGTCCTCGATCAGGACGAGCATGGCTGCTACACCGGGACGCTCATGGGCCTCTCGACGCCCTCCGGGGAGACGCGACTGCTGCTCGGCGTCTACGCCGTGACCGTCCTCAATGGACGCATCGTCTACCTCTACCGATTCCAGGCGCAGCCGCAGGAGGGTGAACAGCGGCGTCTGCTGTCTGTCGTCAAGGCGGCCGTCAAGGATCACATTGCCGCCAATTCCGGGGAGACCAAGCCGGCGGGCCGATAGCCGCGCCGGCATAGTGCCGGCGCTCTCGCATCGGGCTGGCGCTTCGAGGAGGGGTGACCTCCGCCGCGACGTCCGGCGGCGCGTCGCGCCGGGGCGCTGGGGAAGGGAAACGCCGCCGCGGTCAGTACGTCTTGGCCGACGCCGTCGGGGCCTGGCCCCGCGTCTCCTTGATCAGGTTGGTCGCGGCGACCGATAACACGCGAGCGTCGTTCATCAGCGTCACCAGCTGATAGCCCTGATCGAAGCGCTTCTTCGCGGTCGCCGGTCCATCGGTGTGCACGCCCGCGATCAGGCCTTTCGACCGCGTGACCCTGGCGATCTCGGCGATCGCCTCGATCACGCCCTTGTCGGTGGGATGGTGCGTCGGCGGCTTGCCCATGGCCATCGACAAGTCAGAGGGGCCGACATAGACGCCGTCGAGTCCTTTGACCGACAGGATCTGCTCGAGGTTCTTAAGACCCGCCTGCGTCTCGATCATGGCGAACAGCAGGATCTCGTCGTTGGCACCCTGCCAGTAATCGGCGCCGCCATACTGCACGGCGCGGTTCGGGCCCATGGAGCGCGTCCCGATCGGCGGATAGCGGCCGAAGGAGACGAACTGCTCGGCCTCGGCCTTGGTGTTGATCATCGGGCAGATGAGACCGTAGGCGCCGGCGTCGAGCAGTTTCATGATGATCGCCGCGTCGTTCCAGGGCACGCGGCACATCGGGACGGCATCGGTCGTCGAGATCGCTTGCAGCATCGGCACGGCCGACTGGAAATCCACAGGTCCGTGCTGCAGGTCGATGGTCACGCTGTCCCACCCGCAGTGCGCGTAGACCTCGGCGGAGTAGGAGTTCGGGATCGCGCACCAGCCGTTCACGATCGTGCCGCCGTCCTTGATGATCTTGCGCAACTTGTTCTGACGCATGGCGCCTCGCTCCTCCAAGCAGTCCCGATGTTTCCCGCGCATAGGCTAGGACGGCAACGGGCTTGCGGCCAGCGCAATCTTCGACAGGCGCAATGCGCGCCGATGGGATTGCTCGGCGCTCAGGAGCGGACGCTCTGCCAGAGGCTCACGGCCATCCAGGTCAGGATTGACATCAGGATTCGCATGGCGATGGTGAAGAACATGAAGACAAGCTGCTTTTCCTCGAGAAGCAGGCGCACCCAAACATTGTATTTTGGATCCAGTCCGGAGGCGACGATCCAGCTCTTCACGGTCGCCGCCACCGTGATCAGCCGGTCGAGGAGTTCCGGCGCATTGATCCCGACAAAAGCCAGCGCCACCGCGCCGAGGACCAGGGAAACGACGACATTGCCGGTCGAGAACAAGAGCCGGTGCACGGGGTATCTCCTTGCCTGAGCGCCAGGGACAGCGCAGGAGTTTACCACCGTTCGCGTCGTCGTCCCGCCGGTCACTTCCGGGCTTCTGCATCGACCGGCCCTTTGCCGCCGGAGGGCCAGAGGCGTTCCCCGTAACCGCCGCCACCGTCCGAGCGTCGGCCAGTCCCCCGGAAACAGAGCAGGATCGGTCAGGAACGGGCAGGTTCAGTTGGCAAATGTCGCCGCACGGGCGCCCGCGAGGCGGATGAGGGCCTGGTTGATGTTCTCAATCCGCGACAGATAGCCTTCGATCTCGGTCCGGCGCTCGGGATCCGCGGCCATGCAACCGATCCGTTTTACGCAGGCGGCGTGCTCCTCCTTGAGGCCCCGGATCGCCAGCTCAAGAATGGTAGGGTTCTCACTCTCTTCGGAGAGCATGCGAGCCTCCCGCGAACCTGCACACTTGTGGCGACAATGCCGACAATTGTCTGCAGGTTCGCGAAGGCATGTCGTGCAATTCGACTTCAATTTTAAGCATTTGCGATCGGCTCGGCGACCGTTGAGGACGGCGAGCGACACAGCTTGACCCCGGGCGGGCAGGGCTGCGATCAGTGCAGGGCGGCGACGCGCGCCGCCAGTTTCCACCCGAGAACGCACAAGTCCCGCGAGTGCCGAACGCATTGACAAACCTGACCCGGCTGGCCCGTGCCGGGTTCACGCTCGCCCTCTACGGCGTTCGCTTTGCGCCAAGGGACATGCGCGCACCGGTCTCCCTGCGGCTGCTGCGCTGGGGGATGGCCCCGATCTGGCTCCTGGGCCTGCCCTTTCGGGCGCGGACACCGAAGGAGCAACGTGTGGCGGCGGCGCTCTCCCGCTTGGGGCCGTCCTATGTGAAGCTCGGGCAATTCCTTGCCACGCGCGCGGACATCATCGGGGAGCCGCTGGCGAACGACCTGCGTCATCTGCAGGATCGGATGGCGCCGTTCTCCATGACCGAGGCGCGGGCCGCGGTCGTGGAGGCGCTCGGCGGCCGGCTCGAAGACCATTTCGCCGAATTCGGGCCACCGGTTGCGGCGGCTTCGATCGCGCAGGTGCACAAGGCGGTGGTCGTCGATCCTGACGGACAGCGGCGATCCGTCGCGGTGAAGATCCTGCGGCCAGGGATCGAGCGCCGGTTCCGCCGTGATCTCGAGAGCTACTATTTCGCAGCACGAATGATCGAGCGTGTGCATGCTCCCGTGCGGCGGCTGAAGCCGGTCTGCGTGGTCGACACGCTCGCCCGGACGACTGAGCTCGAGATGGACCTGCGCCTCGAGGCAGCGGCCATTTCGGAGATGGCCGAGAACATCAAGGCCGATCAGGCCTTGCCGGACGGGCGGTTCCGTGTGCCGGCGGTCGACTGGCGGCGCACCCAGCGACGTGTGCTGACGCTCGAATGGATTGAGGGCATCCCGATTGCGGACCATGCACGCCTCGCCGCCGCCGGACACGATCTGCGCGCGCTTGGGCTCACGGTGCTGCGCACGTTCCTCCGGCATGCGATGCGCGACGGCTTCTTTCATGCCGATATGCACCCCGGCAATCTCTTAGTGGAAGACTCCGGGACCATTGTCGCCGTCGACTTCGGCATCATGGGCCGGCTCGGCGCCCGGGAGCGGCGCTTTCTCGCGGAAATCCTCTTCGGCCTCATCGCGCGCGATTACCGGCGCGCCGCCGAGGTGCACTACTGGGCCGGCTATGTGCCGCCGCACCATCCGGTCGAGGTGTTCGCGCAGGCGCTGCGCGCCATCGGCGAGCCGATCCACGGGCGCACGGCAGCGGAGATTTCCATGGCCGATCTTCTCGGCCAGCTCTTTGCCTACACCGAAGTCTTCGACATGGAAACGCGGCCGGAGCTCATAAACCTGCAGAAGACCATGGTGGTGGTGGAAGGTGTCGCGAGGTCCCTTGACCCCACGCTCAACCTGTGGACCGCCGCCGAACCGATCGCGCGGGAGTGGATCGAGGCCAATCTCGGGGCCGCCGGCGCGCTCAAGGATGCGCGGGCCGGAGCCGGCGAGTTCGGACGATTCCTCGCCGATGTGCCCGCATTGCTCGGGCAAGCCGAGCGGCTCGTGCTGGCGCTCGGCGAGATGGCGCGCCAGGGGGTGCGGCTCGATGCGCCGACCATTCGGGAACTTGCCGAGGCGGAAGCGCGCCGCACACGGTCCGGCCGATGGGCGCTCTGGATCGGGGCGCTGGCGCTGGTCGCGCTCGCAGTGCTTGCTGCGACGGGGTCTGCCTGGCGCTGAGCGCCTGGGGAGGGGATCGACCGCTGAGACGATGCTCATTGGGGCGCGGCCTTAACGCGCCCGCAAGCCGCTGCCGCTAACGTTCGGGGGATTCGGTCAAGGCGGGGGCGGAGCGTGGCGACGATGTTGATGGATGGCTCGAAATGGCACGCCACGGATCGGGAAGCAGGGCCGTTTGCCGCAGTCGAGCTTGACGGCGTGCGGAAGTGGTTCGGTGGCACTGCGGCCGTCGCCGGCATGTCGCTTCAGGTGCGCCCGGGCGAGCTCTACGCGCTGCTTGGACCCAACGGCGCGGGCAAGACGACGACGCTGCGCATGATTGCGGGACTTCTGCGGCCCGATGCCGGCAGCATCCACATCTTCGGCATCGACGCCGTGCGCGATCCGATCGCGGCAAAGCGGATCACGGCCTGGCTTCCCGACGAGCCGATGCTCTACGACAAGCTGACGCCGCTTGAGTATCTGGAATTCGTCGCCGGCCTCTGGGACGTCGACCCGGTCCGGGCGCGGCGGCAGTCGGACGAGCTGCTCGAGGTGCTGGGGCTATCCCAGCACCGGCATCAGCGCTGCGAAGGCTTCTCGCGCGGCATGAAGCAGAAGGTCGCGCTCGCGGGCGCGCTCGTCCATGAGCCGCGGCTCATCATGCTCGATGAGCCGCTGACGGGAATCGATGCGGCCGTCGCGCGGCAGGTGAAGGATCTGCTGACAGCGCGCGTGAAGGCCGGCGCGGCGATCATCCTCACAACGCATATTCTGG
>CAYWBX010000210.1:0-5050 GCA_964456015.1 uncultured Hyphomicrobiaceae bacterium
TCGGGGATCGGGTGGAGCCGCAAAGTCAGCTCAGTGATGACGCCGAGCGTGCCCTCGGACCCGACGAAGAGGCGCGTCAGGTCGTAGCCCGCCGACGACTTGCGCGCCCGGCGCGAGGTCGTCATGAGCTCGCCCGAGGCCAGCACGACCTTCATGGCGAGCACGGCATCCTTCATCGTGCCGTAGCGAACCGCCGTCGTGCCTGAAGCGCGGGTCGCCGCCATTCCCCCAAGGTGAGCGTCCGCGCCCGGATCGATCGGGAAAAAAAGTCCCTGGTCGCGCAAGTGGTCGTTGAGCTGGCTCCGCGTGACGCCCGGCTCGATAACGCAGTCGAAGTCCTCCGCGTTGACCGCCAGGATGCGGTTCATGTCCTTCATGTCGAAGGAGATGCCGCCATGCGGCGCGTTGACGTGACCTTCGAGGCTGGAGCCCGCACCGAATGGGATGACCGGGACGCGGTGGCGCGCGCAGATCGCGACTGCACACTGAACATCCTCGGTGGTCGCCGGAAAGATGACGCCGTCAGGCGGTGGGCTCGCCGACCATGTGGTGACATTGGTGTGCTGGCGCCGCACGGCCTCGGAGGTCACGAGGCGGTTTCCCAGGTGAGCGGCAAGCTCGGCAAGCGCCGCTTCGATGTCGGCGCGCGGCGGTCTGTGCGTCGGGAACTCTGCCATGGCGGCTCCTCGCTGTTGCCCCGTCGACAGACGGCGACTATCGGAGACACTTGGCGGAAAGTACACTCACTCATGAGTATACTTTGCAGAGACGCCAACGGTGCCCCGGAACAAGTTTAAAACGCGAGCGACGATCGTAAGCGCCGCCTACAAGCTCTTTCGCCGCCA
This sequence comes from uncultured Hyphomicrobiaceae bacterium, assembly GCA_964456015.1. GTDB lineage: Bacteria > Pseudomonadota > Alphaproteobacteria > Rhizobiales > Hyphomicrobiaceae. The sequence continues at coordinate 846 of CAYWBX010000210.1, forward strand.
TGGCTTCGCACGCGTGAGCATGGATGAGGTCGCCCATGCGGCGGGGCTGACGAAGCGGACCCTCTACAGCCATTTCGCCAGCAAGGACGCGCTTCTCGAGTCCGTTCTCCTCGAACAGCAGGATCTGGCGCTTGCCGCATTCGCGACCTTCGGCCGTGAATTGACCGGCAGCCCCGAGGAGATCGCCCATCGCTACTTCGACGAGCTCTTCCGCTGGTCGGGCGAGCCCCGATGGCCGGGCTCGGGCTTCACGCGCCTGGCGATGGAGCTCGCCGATCTGCCCGGGCATCCGGCGCGGCGGATCGCCAGCCGGCACAAGCGGCTTCTGGAGGCTCAGCTCGCCGAAGTCCTTGCTGACGCCGGCCTTGCCGACGCCGCCGCGGTTGCCAGACAAATCTGGATTCTGTCGGAAGGCGCCATTGCCCTCATGCTGATCCACGGCGACCGCAGCTATTGCAAATCAGCGGAGACGGCCGCCTTGACACTCGTCCGCGGCGCGAAAGTGGGCACGGCGTCCGCGCCCGCCCATCGCGCCGAGCTCCGCGCCCGACGCGCGCAGCGGATGTAGCCACCATCGCTCCCGGCGGGTGTCGGCACACTGTGGGTCCTGCGTTCGGCGCGCGCGGGGATGGGCACGGGCCGGCAGCAGGCGCTGCGCGCAGGTGCACTGCTCTGGCTTTTGGCCAAAAGAACTGTGTGTCGCCGCGCGTGTGGGGAGCGCGCTTACGCAGTGGTCTCGACCGGGACATGGGCCTTACTCTTGAAAAAGCAAGATGCGCGGAAATCCGTCCGGGCATACACGAATGCAGCCCACCCTCAGGGATACCTGATTGCTCCTCTCATTCTGCGGACGGCCACAATGCGCCGGTTCCGATCGAACCATGACGTCGGCGCGGGAGGGACTAGGTAACCGGGCGGTCCAAGAGACTGGTGGCTCTGCCGCCACCCGTCGCGGCGGCCTGCTAGCCGCCGGTCCCCCGCTTTGCGCGCGCCGAAGCCGCAGCCAGCCGCCAATAGCCGATGACCTCGTCCGCAAACCGCGCAGGCTTCTGCATGAACAATCGCTCGGTGGCGACGAGCGCACGCGCGCGCAGAGCGCGCTGGCGCTTCTCGCAGGCCGCCGCGATCAGCTTCGCCTCCGCCTCGCTCAGGCCGCCCTGCGCCCGCACCTGTCCGGCAAAGACGCTCAGATCATGATCGATGCCGAGCGCGTTCGCGATCTCGCGCGCTTCCTCGACCCTGACTTTCAGGATGGACGGCCAGGCCCTGCTCAGGAGCTGCATCTGCCGCCAATGCACCTGCACGGTCTTGCGCAGATCATGGAACCGCTCGTCGGCCTGATCCTGAGCCAGCGCCTCAAGCTGGCGGCGACCCCGGCGATGCGTCCGCTCCAGTCCCGCCGCCAGCACCTCGTCGCCGCCCTTGATGCGCATGCGGTCGAGGACCGGTCGGGCCGATTTCAACGCGCGCCGAGCGGCCTTGGCGTCAAAGGCAACGGCGGTGACGGCGCCAAGGCCTGAGGGCGGAGCGTCCTGATCGGCGCCCGCGCCGCCGCATGGCTGCAGCTTCGCCAGGGCCGCCGCGACAGACTTGGGCGCTCCCTCCAAGAGGCTCGCCCGGGTTGCCTGCCAGACGTCGGCGTCGCGGCGCGCGGACATCGAGCGGCCGATCGCCTGCAACAGCTCGTTGCGCCTTGACCAGTCCGCCTCGTCCATGCCGGCGCGCACAAGCCGCAAGAGCGCGCGGGTTCGCTTCAGGCACTTGCGCGCCTCATGCACCCAGACTGCCTCATCCCCCCGGACCTCGCCGAGCGCGCGGTCGATCTGCTCGACGGCAATGCGCCGCGCCCCGCGCTCGACGGACTCGTCCAGCTCAAATCTGTAGGCCATGCTGCGGCTCGGAACACCCTCCCGCGACTACCGTCCCGGGCCCGATTGTCACAATCAAGCTCTGGCACATCCCGGGTCAGCCAACCGTGCGCGCCCAGGCCAGCCACTCCTTCACCCGCGCCTCCGGATCCGGATGGGTGATGAAGTCGGTCACGACGGCGACGCAATCGGCGCCGGCTGCCAGCACCGCGGGCGCACGCTCTGGCGTGATGCCGCCAATGGCGCACAGCGGAATGCGGCCGATCCGCGCCTTCCACTCGCCGATCCGGGAGAGCCCCTGCGGAGCCCACTTCATCACCTTGAGCTTGGTCTCGTAGATGGGCCCGAGCGCCACATAATCGGGTCGTGCCGCGAGCGCGATATCGAGCTCCCGGTGGTCATGGGTCGAAATGCCGAGCTTGATGCCAGCTTTGCGGACGGCGCCGACGTCCGCAGCCGCCAGGTCCTCCTGGCCGAGGTGAATGAAATCCGCGCCGGCCACAATCGCCTCGCGCCAATAGTCGTTGACGATGAGCTGGCAGCCGTGGGTCTTGCAGATGGCGAGGCTCGCGCGGATCTGACGCAGGATCTCGGCCTCGTCGGCGTCCTTGAGGCGCAGCTGCACCGTGCGCACCCCGAGGGGAACTATGCGGCGCATCCAGGTGTCGTCGGGAACGATCGGATAGAAGATGTCGAGCAGGCGGGACACGGACGTCATCCTCGTTTGGGGCGCAGATCGAAGAATGGCGTGCCCGCGACCGGGGTCGACGGCGCCGCCATGTCGCGCATCTCCATGAGGCCCGCCTCCCAGGCGAGCCGCCCGGCGGCGACGGCTCCCGCGAAGGCTTTCGCCATGGCGACGGGATCGCCAGCCTTCGCGACGGCGGTGTTGAGCAGTACCGCGTCATAGCCCATTTCCATGGCCTGCGCGGCATGGCTCGGCGCGCCGATGCCGGCATCGACAACCAGGGGAACGGTGGGAAAGTAGTTGCGGAACGTGCGCAAGGCATAGGGATTGGCCAGGCCACGGCCGGTGCCGATGGGCGCGCCCCACGGCATCAGCACCTCGCAGCCGACCCCGAGCAGGCGCTCGGCGGCTCCCAGATCCTCGGTCGTATAGGGGAACACCTTGAATCCATCGCGAACAAGGACGCCCGCCGCCTCGACGAGACCGAACAGGTCCGGTTGCAGCGTATCGTCGTTGGCGATCACCTCGAGTTTCACCCAGTCGGTGTCGAAGAGCTCCCGCGCCATCTGGGCGGTAGCGATGGCTTCCTTCGGGGTGCGGCAGCCGGCCGTATTCGGCAGCACTCGGACACCAAGCGACGCGATCAGCTCCCAGAACCGCTCGCCACCTTTCTCGCGCGCGCCTTCCCGGCGCAACGACACCGTCACGATTGCCGCGCCCGACGCCTTCACGGCATCGGCAAGCACTTGCGGCGAGGGGTATTGCGCCGTGCCGAGCAGCAGCCGCGAGGCAACCTCGGTGCCATAGAACGCGAGGGGCCTGGCGCCCGCCGACGCTTCGAGCTTGTTGGGCATGACGGTCATGGATCGGCTCGCGAATGGATTGCGCCGCATCAGTCTATGGTGGAATGTGCGGCAATCATAGCAGTCCCGGGGGGGGCCGAGGCTTACTCCCAGGCGAGCCGGTGGGGCCCTGCCGGATCAGCCACCCTGCCGCGGCGCGACGACCTCGATCGCATCGCCAGCCTTGATGGCCGTGGCAGGGCGTGTGCGTTCGGCAATGAATTCGCCATTGAGCGCCGTTGCGACCTTACGGCCGGCATAGCCGAGTTCGTCCAGAAGGGCGGCGAGCGTGCGGGCGCGCGTCTCGGTCGCCTCGCCGTTGACGGTGAGACGGATGGTCTGCCCTGCCAATCGATCCTCACCGGACATCGCGAGTAACGCTCCTCAATCAAGTTGAATTGTAAGGCCGGATAGCGCCGCGCCCCAGCGCCGATCCGGCAAGGCTGCCCGGCCAGACGTGCACGCCAAGCAGGCCGCCTCTCGCCCCTCCCTCAGCTCCCGACCGCCTCGGGCAGCCCCGTAATGCGGATGGACGCGGCATCGGCCTTGTACGTCCGGTTGATGCCGATGATCACGGATGTCAGGGCCTCGGCCGCCGCAGAGTTGACGAGTGGACCGGCATGGAGACCGCGGAGACCGCAAGCTGCGGCCAGTCGGATCGCCACCTCACGATCTTCCGCTTTGTCTCCAAACACGAGCACGTCGCAATCGAGCGCCAGAGAAAGGTCCTGCAGCTTGTGCGCCGCCACGTTGTGAAACGCCGAGACGACGCGCACGCCATCGCCGAGCCGCTTCTGGGCGATCACG
>CAYWBX010000210.1:5060-6193 GCA_964456015.1 uncultured Hyphomicrobiaceae bacterium
CAGCTGAACGCGCGAGACTCGCGGCGGGACGAGCGGCACCGTGGCGTCGATGACGAGCTTGCCCTGAACGGCCGCCCTGATGTCATCGAGCGTCGCTGCCTGGGAGGCGAACGGCACCGTGACGATCACGACCCCGGCAGCGGCCGCCGCCGCAGCGTTTGTCATGCCGCGCGGGGCAGCGCCGGTCGCCACGCCCGCGAGATCCGCCGCTGCCGCCGCCGCCTTGTCCGCGGTCCGGGATCCGATGACCACATCATGACCGGCGCGCGCCAGCCGGCGCGCGAGGCCCGTGCCGAGGTCGCCGGTGCCGCCGATGATTGCAACCGCTTGCTTCGCTTCCGCCATGCCGCCTCGCTCGTCGCCCCGAGGAGAATAGAGCAGAACTCCTCCGATGTGCACCGGATCGGGTCTGCGCTCGGCTCAGGTAGCGGGCACGACCGGCGAACGCAATCGCTTTCGATCGGCGGCGGCGGCGCACACTGGCAGCCGGGACGGCGATCGCCGCGCCACCGCCCTTAAACGCCAAGGCCCGGTCGGGGATCATCAAGACCCACGAGGATCTCGACACCATCGCCTCCTTCGACGAGGTCAAATGGGACGACGACGGCCGCTTGGAGATGCCGCTTGGAGATAACGTATGCCCAGCGCGATGGCGTCATGGTCAAGAACACGATCGATGCCATCACGGGGGAGCCGCGGCGTGGACGGCGCGCGCTGGTGACGACGGCCGGCGCCGCGGCACCGACCGCGGCAGGTTCCATCCCAGATCGCGCTTTGCAATACTGGCGCGGACAGCAGACATCCGGTTGAGAGAGGACGCACCATGAAGACCCGCGCCGCCGTCGCCTTCGAGAAGGCCAAGCCGCTCGAGATTGTCGAGGTTGACCTTGAGGGACCGAAGGCGGGGGAGGTGCTCGTCGAAGTCAAGGCGACGGGCATTTGCCACACGGACGACTTCACCATCTCCGGCGCCGATCCCGAAGGACTGTTCCCCGCGATCATGGGGCACGAGGGGGCCGGCGTCGTGGTCGACGTCGGCGCCGGCGTCACCAGCGTCAGGAAAGGCGATCACGTCATTCCGCTCTACACGCCGGAATGCCGCACGTGCCCGTCGTGCCTCTCCCGCAAGACCA
>CAYWBX010000211.1:0-6192 GCA_964456015.1 uncultured Hyphomicrobiaceae bacterium
ATCCTCGGCGCCGGCCTGAATCCTCCGCAGTTGCCGCATCAGGGTCTCGATGGCTTCCTGCGCCTCGGCAAGATTCACGTCATCGTCAAACTTCACATGGACCCGCCCGACGTTGTTGTTGACCACCTGACTGCGCCCGACGATTCGACCGCGCGCGGCATTGATCGGCATCATGATCACGTCATCCTGATCCGACCCGAAGGCGGACTGGCCCTTCGACTGCAGCACGCCGATGACCTGGAACGGCACGTTCTTGACGCGAATGGTCTCGCCGAGCGGGCTCGCGCCGTCCGGGAAGAGCTTCGCGACGACGGTGGTCCCGAGGATCACTACGCGCGCCCCCGAGCGAACTTCCTCAGGCGTGAACTCGCGTCCCTCGATGGTGGGCCAGTCGCGCACGAGGAAGTATTGATCGTGGACCCCGTTGACGTTGCTCGTCCAGTTGACGTTGCCGCGCACGAGCACCGCCGACCCTGAGATCAGGCCCGAGATGGCGGCCACGCCCGGAACCTTGTCGCGGATGGCAAGCATATCCGCTTCCGAGAGGGGCAGCGTCGTGCCGGCGCCGCCGGCCCGGCCGAAGACCCGCGATGAGCCCGGCATGACGACCAGCATCTGGCTGCCGAGGGAGGCGATCTGCCGGTCCACCTCGCTCCGCGCGCCGGCGCCGACCGCCACCATGACGATGACCGAGCCGACGCCGATGATGATCCCGAGCGTTGTCAGCACCGACCGCAACAGATTGGTGCGCAGCGCGGCAAGCGCGATCCAGAGGCTGTCCATCACACTCATTCGGCGGCACTCCTCACCACATCGGCGGCCTTGCCCGGCTGCTCGACGTCCTCGATGATTCGGCCATCGCGAAAGAGGATTCGCCGGCGCGCCCAGGCGGCGATGTCGGCCTCGTGGGTCACCAGGATCACCGTGATGCCCTCGTTGTTGAGCCGGCTGAACAGCCGCATGATCTCCTCGCTCGTCCTGGAGTCGAGCGCGCCGGTCGGCTCGTCGGCAAGCAGAATGGTCGGATTGTTCACCAGCGCGCGTGCGATGGCGACGCGCTGCTGCTGGCCGCCCTAGAGCTGTCGCGGATGATGGTCGAGCCGGTCGCCGAGTTCGACCTGCTCAAGCCGGCGGCGCGCAAGCGCCTGCGGATCCGAAGGCCGTGGCGCGGCGTAGAGGAGCGGCAGCATCACCTGCCCCAAGGCCGTCGTGCGCGGCAGCAGGTTGAACTGCTGGAAGACGAATCCGATGGCGCGATTGCGCAAGTCGGCGAGCTCGTCCGAGGAGAGCTCTGCAATGTTGCGGCCGCCGATCTCGAGACGGCCCGAGGTTGGCACGTCGAGCGCACCGATGAGGTTCATCATCGTCGACTTTCCGGACCCGGACGGACCCATGATCGCCACGAACTCGCCGCGGCGGATCGTGAGCGACACCCCGTCGAGCGCACGAACGGTCTGCTCGCCCATCCGGTAGACCTTGCTCACGGCCTCGACCCGGACGACGACATCGCAGCCGTTGGTCGCCGGGTCAGTCGCGGGATGCCGGGCGTTTGCGGTCACTTCTTCTGCTCCCGCGCGCGAACGATGACCCGCTCCCCCGGCTTGAAGGGCTGGCCGAGCACCTCGGCGAACTGATCGTCGGCAAGCCCGAGGCGCACCTGGCGGGCGACCGGCGACTTTGTTGCGTCCAGGATCCAAACGGTCGCCGTCCTGGCCGTCTCGCGGTTGCGCTTCCACGCCTCGAAGGCCTTACGCTGCTCCGGGGTGACGACGGCGGCCACGATCTCGGCTGTTCTCTGCATGATCCGGGCCCTGATCTGGGCCATGTCCCGGGTGCTGCCTTCACCGCCGCGCTCACCGGACTGGGAACCGGCGTCCGACCCGGCACCGCCGCCCTGGCCCCGCCGCTCGCCGCGCATCTTCGCCAGGCCGTCGCGCACCTTCGCGATCTGCTCCTCGGAAAGCCCGACCTCGCTGCGCAGTTGCTCGATGAGCTCTTCCGTGCGGCGCTCGCGATCCTCCTGCGACATGCGGCCGGTCCCCGAAGTCGCCGGTGCGGCAACGCCGCGTGGCCTGAAGCGGATGGCATCGACCGGGATGCGGACAACGCCATCACGCTTGTCCGCTTCGATCTGCACATTGGCCGTCATGCCGGGATAGAGTTTCCGGTCGTTGTTTTCGGCCTCGATGATCACGGTATACGTGACGACATTGTTGAGCTCGGTCGCTGCCAGGCGCACCTGGGTGACCAACCCTCTGAACCTGCGCTCGGGATACGCATCGACGGTGAATTCCACCGCGTTGCCCTCGCTTACGCTGCCCACGTCGGCCTCGTTCACCTGCGCTTCGATGCGGATGCGCCGCAAATCCTGCGCGATCTTGAAGAGTTCCGGAGCCTGCAGGCTTGCTGCCACGGTCTGGCCGATGTCGATCGTCCGGGAAATCACCGTGCCGTTGATCGGCGAGCGAATGCGCGTTCGCTCGAGATCGATCTCGGCCTGGCGCAATTGCGCCTCGCGCTGCTCGATCTGGGCCTTGGCGCTCTCCACTTGCGCCCTGGCGACGGCGCCCTCGGCCTTGGCCACCTCCATGTCGCGCGTCGCGGTATCGAGCGCGGCGGCCGCGGCGATGCCCTTGCTGGCGAGCGACTGCTGGCGGTCGGCCGTGCGGGCCGACTGGCGCATCACCGCATCGGCCTTCTCGACCGCCGCAAGGGCATTCTGGAGTTGAGCCTTGGCGGTCGCGAGATCGGCACGTGCCTGCGCCACCTTGGCGACGAACGTCTTCTCGTCGAGGATGGCGAGAATGTCGCCTTCGCTGACCTCGCTGTTGAAGTCCACGAGCAGTTTCTCGACCTGGCCCGAAAGCTGCGAGCCCACGCTCACCGTGACGAGGGCGCGAACCGGACCCGACGTTGAGACGAGCTTTCGGATGCTTCCGCGTGTCGGCTCGACCGTTTCATAGACGACCGACGTCGCGCCTTGACCGCTGCCGCCGCCAACCAGCCAGGCAACGCCGCCGGCTGCGGCCAGCAGCGGCAGAGCGAGCGTGAACACGTATTTCGGAACTCTGGTCATCGGTCGGTCCTGACCCTTGGGACGGATGGCGGGCTCAGCAGCAGAACGTCGGCGGCAATGTACACCCGTCGCCATGAACGGCACTATTCCGGCCATGGACCAGGCGATGAACAGCCGATGAACATGGTGTTCAGCCGCAGTTCAAAAGACCGCCGATACGGTGGCTGCAACCTGACAAACCATCTTCCCCGGCGTGATCCCGCAGGGCCCTGCCGTCAGGCCGCAGGGCCCTGACTTCTTGTTGGCGCCTTCGGATGCCCACGGCCGCATCCGGCACGCATTTGGCGAGGCTAGCCGTTGCCCGCCGGATGGTCGCCGCCATCGTCGCGTCGCCCTCCCTCCGGTCTCGATCAACGTCACGCCCGGCGCGGCGGCTTCACCAGGAGACACAGCGGGATCGAGAGCGCCGAAAGCACGGTATAGAGCAGAAACGCATTGGTGAATCCGATCATCGTGGCCTGACGGACCATCTCCTTGGACAGACGCGCGATCCCAGGCAGCGACTCGATGCTCCACAAGCCGGTCACCCAGGGAAGCTGCCACGCCTTGTTGTAAGCGGACGCAAGCTCCGTCATGCGGCTGTAGTTCGAACTCGTCGAGCGGATGATCTCGGCCACCGCAATCGAGATGAACAGGCTCGAGCCGAGATTGCGCAACAGGTGAAACACCGAGGAGCCCTCGGGACGGTACTGCGGGGCCAGTGTCGAGAAGGTCGCAACCGTCAGCGGAACCCAGAGGACACCGACCGAGAAGCCCTGCATCAGACTGTTCAGCGCCAGCGTCGACTGATCGACATCGAGATTGATCCGGGTGAGCCAGATGCCGGATGCCGTTTGAACGGACGCGCCCATGACCAGGTTGAAGCGCGGATCGAGCTTTTGCAGCCACATGGCGGCGAAGAATCCGAGTCCGTTTCCGACGCCGCGCCAGCCGACGAACGTGCCGATGGCGCTGTCCGGATAACCTGCGTGCTGCTGCAGCAGCGGCGGCAGCAGAACCACCGGCGCGAAATTCAGCATCCCATAAAGCGTCACGATGATGCAGCCGAGCGAATAGTTCCGATCCCGGAACAGCGCCAGGTTGAGGTAGGTGCCGCGCGCCGTCAGGCTATGCGTCAGGAAGACGTAGAATGCTCCGGCCGCAACGATGGTCTCGATCCAGATCTCGGTCGAATCGTACCAGTCGAGCCGCTGGCCCCGCGAGAGAACGAGCTGCACGCAGGCGATGGCGGCAGAAAGCGACAGAAACCCGATCCAGTCGAGCTTCAGCGACCGGTTCGAGGGCTCGTCGGGCGGCAGGAAGAAGCGGAACAGCAGCCAGGCGAGAACGCTGACCGGCAGCACCATGTAGAAACCCCACTGCCAGCCGAGCGTCTCGCCGATATAGCCGCCGAACATGGGGCCGATGACGGGCCCGACGATGTTCGACATCCCGTAGAGGGAAAGGACGAACCCATGACGGCCTCTCGGGTAGGCATCGAGCAGGAGCGTCTGTGACAGAGGGATGAGGGGCGCGCCGAGACCGCCCTGCATCACGCGCCAGAAGACGAGCGACTCAAGCGACTGCGCCGCGCCGCACATGAAGGTCGAGACGGTAAATCCGGCCAGGCACCACATCATCGTCGCCCGCCGGCCCATGCGCGCCACAAGCCATCCGGTCATCGGCGTCGCAACGGCCGTGGCGAGGATGTTGAAGGTCATCACCCAGGAAATCTCGTCCTGGGTTGCCGCAAGGCCGCCCTGCATCTGCGGCAGCAACGTCGTGGCCACCAGGATGGTCGCCGTGTAGCAGGTCGAGGCCAGGATCACCGACACGAGCACGATGAAGCGCCCGAAGGGCGTCAGGTCATAGACGGCCTTTTCAGGATCGGCGTTCACTTCGGGTGTCCAAAAGTCCTTGCGACCGGGCGTCGGCAGCTTCGCCGCGCATGGTCCGCGGACGCGACCGCTTATGGCACGACCCGCACGTCATCCGGCAGCCATCGCGTCGCATGTCAGAGCCCAGCAAACCGGAGACCGCACCACCGCCCTCACGCGCCCCCGTCCGGCTTCGGCGCATCAACCGACGTGAAAATGATGCAGGTCGGGCTTCCCGTCTCGGCTGCGACCCCTTCGGCGGCAAGCAATCCAGTGCTTGGGTCGATGGAAAACGACGTGATCGTGTGCGTGAGCTCGTTGGCCGCATAGAGCCGTCCGCCGCCCGGCGCAAGGGCGAAGAATCGTGGCTGACGGCCGCCGGTCGCCTGCCAGCCGACGGCGCGAAGGTGGCCGCTCGAACCATCGACCGCAAAGATGCCGATGCTGTCGTGTCCACGGTTGGAGATGTAGACGTAATTGCCGGACGGTGCGACCTCGATCTCCGCCGTCGTGTTGTTGCCGACGTAGGTCTCCGGCAGCGAAGGCAGGATCTGAAGCGGGCTCAGCACGCCTTGCTCTGCATCCCAGGCGAAAGTCTCAATCGTCGAATCGAGTTCGTTGGCAAGGTAGGCGAATGGCCGCGTCGGATGAAAGGCGATGTGCCGCGGCCCCGAGCCGTGCCGCGTCTTCGCGGTCGATGCGAGGGACAGTCGACCGGTCGCAGGATCGAGCCGGAGCACGCACACTTGATCGCCGCCTTTGTCGGGAACGATGAGGAAGCGCTCGCTCGGATCGAAGGGAATATGATGCGGGTAAAGTCCCTGCTGCTGGGTCTTGTGGGGCCCGGTCTCGCCGGCGAGCGTCAGCAGACTGACGAGTTCGCCAAGGGATCCGTCGGCGGCGATGGTGAGCACGCCGGCCGTGCCATTCGCGTAGTTGGCGACCGCAAGGAAGCGGTTAGCCGGATCGACGGTGAGGTGCACCGGGTTCGGGCCTCCGCAATCGCGCGTGTTGAGATGTGAGAGGCGGCCCGATCCGGGCGCGATCCGGAAGGCGCTGACCTCGCTGCGGTCGGCGTGGACGCAATAGAGCGTTCGCCGGGGGCGGTCGAACGCCAGGAACGTGGGATTGAAGACGCCCTCCACGAGATCCACGAGGGTCCACCGGCCGGTTGCGGCATCCACCCGGTAGATGCTGATACCGCGGCCTGTGCCATTGCGCTCCTTCGAGGTGCGACAGCCGACGTAGGCAAGGAGGTCT
>CAYWBX010000212.1:0-3054 GCA_964456015.1 uncultured Hyphomicrobiaceae bacterium
CCGGCACCTCCGAAAGCGGCACGCCGCGGCCCAGCATGATCCCGGCGTTGAGAAACAGGAGATCGAAGCGGCTGCCGGCGAGACGCCCGGCAAGCCCGTGCACATCGGCCGCCGCTCTGATATCGCAGCGCTCGATCGCGAGGCGGTCGGGATGTCGCTGGCGAAGCGGCTCAAGTTCGGGGGCGGCTCCCCGTGCCGTCGCCGTCACATGCCAGCCGCGCGCGAGGTGCTCGCCGGCGAGCCCGGCGCCGAGGCCGCGCGAGGCGCCGATGATGAGCATTCTGTCCATGATTTCCGTCCTCTTCCCCGAGCCTGCCAGCATGGGCCACACGGGTGAAACGTCAAGCTCGGGCTCTGCCGGCGACCGGCGCGCGCAGTTGGCGCGCGCGCATCGGGTGTGTCACTCTCGGAACCGTTCGCAAAAGGAGCGACGCCACATGAAATGGAAGATCGGCGACGTCACGGTGACGAAGATCGTCGAGCTTGAGGTGACCGGCGGCAGCCGCTTCATCCTGCCCGATGCCACCCCTGAGGCCATCAAGCCCATCTCCTGGCTGATCCCGCACTTCGCCGACGAGAATGGCCGCCTGAAGATGAGCATCCATGCGCTCCTTGTCGAGGCGCCCGGTCGGCGGATCATCGTCGACACCTGCCTTGGCAACGACAAGAAGGAGCGGCGCATCCCGACCTGGAACGACCGCGCCGGCCCCTTCCTCGAAGATCTCGCCAAAGCAGGCTTCCCGCGCGAGACGATCGACACGGTGCTGTGCACGCATCTCCACGTCGATCACGTCGGCTGGAACACCATGCTCGTCGGCGGCAAATGGCTGCCGACGTTCCCGAACGCGGAGTATCTCTTCGGCCGCGTCGAGTACGAGCACTGGTCCCGGCAGCGCGAGCGCGCGGATATGGTGCACGTGATGGCCGACAGCGTCGAGCCGATCCTCAAGGCGGGGCTCGCGAAACTCGTGGAATGGGACCATGAAATCTGCCCCGAGGTGCGGCTGATGCCTTCGACCGGCCATTCGCCGGGGCACGCGAGCGTGCTGATCTCCTCCAAGGGCGAGCACGCGATGATCACCGGCGATTTTGCGCACCACCCCTGCCAGATGGCGCATCCGGAGTGGGCGTCGACCGCGGATTTCGACAAGCAGGCGGCCGAGGCGACGCGGCGGCGCATCTTCGCCGACCTCGCCGGCAAGCCCGTGCTCGTCATCGGTACGCATTTCGCGGGCCCGACCGCCGGCCGCGTCGTGGCCGACGGCGAAGCGTGGCGGCTTGCCGTGTGAGCCGCGACGATTGAACCCGCGATCCACGCCAGATTTGATCAATTGTCAGGAGAGACCGCATGTCATCCGAACGCCTGCCGATGCTTGCCCCCGAGGCCATGAGCGAGGCGCAAAAGAAGGCCGCCGCCGAGTTCGCCGAGGGCCGCGGCTACGCCGTGCGCGGGCCGTTCGCGGCGATGATCCGCAGTCCCGAGGTGATGCTGCGCGCCAAGGCGATGGGCGACTATCTGCGCTTCAAGAGCAGCATCCCGCCGAAGCTCAACGAGCTGGCGATCTGTCTGACGGCGAGATATTGGGGCCAGAACTACGAGTGGCACGCGCACGGTCCGCTGGCGATCAAGGCGGGTCTCGATCCCGAGAAGGCGAAAGCCGTGGCGGAAGGGCGCCGGCCAAAGAATCTCGATCCCGACGAGGAGATCGTCGTCGATTTCTCGACCGAACTCCTTCACAACAAGTGCGTGAGTGACGAAACCTACGCCCGCGCGCTGGCCCGCTTCGGCGAACAAGGCATCATCGACCTCACCGCCGTCAACGGCTACTATTCGCTGATCGCGATGGTCCTGAACGTCGCCCGCACGGCATTGCCGGCCGGGGCAACGCCGCAGCTCAAACCGTTTCCGGCCTGATCGAGGGACTGCACCCGCCGCTGCTTGAGCCGGCATCGGAGTGCGGCGCGCGGCGCACCCTCAGCACGCGGAGGTGCGTCCATGTACGCCGCCATTCGTCTTGCCAAGGCCAAGCCCGGCGCCGCCGAGGAACTCGCCCGTCGCATCAAGGAGGGCGCAATCCCGATCATCAGTGACGTGCCGGGCTTTCAGGCCTACTACGTCGTCTATGCGCCCGACGACACGGTGACCGCGATCAGCATCTTCGACGACGTCGCGGGCGCCGTCGAGGCGAACCGGCGCGCGCTCAAGTGGATCGACGACAACCTGACCGGGCTGCTCACGGGACCCGCGAGCGCCGTCGCGGGGCCGGTCATTGTGCACACGCTGGCTTGAGAACCAGGCGAAGCGGGACCGAGAGCGCACGTTTCTGCGTGCGGCGGCCGCGCATCGGTGTTACCTTTCGCGTTGGGGGGCGGACGAGATCGCGCCGCTCCGAAAGACGCCCGTCAAATCCGCAACAGCGGCCGGGCTTGCTGGCGAGATGCGGCTGCGGTGTCGCCTGCTCTTCCTTATGAAGCGTGCAGGAGAGACCCATGCCTGACAGCGTCTACAAGATCATCGAGCTCGTTGGCACCAGCACCGAGTCCTGGGAGAAGGCGGCGAAGGCCGCGGTCGAGCGTGCCGCGAGAACGCTCCGCGACCTGCGCGTCGCCGAAGTCTCGGAGCTCGACATGCACCTCAAGGACGGCAAGGTCGAAGCTTATCGCGCCAAGGTCAAGGTGTCCTTCAAGTACGAAGGTGAATGAGCACGGGCCCCGTCTGCTTGCGGCCGTCGGATGCGCCCGGCAGCTCGCGACTCATCGACCAGCGCTCTCTCGCCGAGCAGCCGGCATGTACATGCGGATCGTCGGGGGGGGCCGGATCGTGCTCGGCAGGTGGGACGAGTTCGAGGCCGCCTTCAAGGCGGCGAGGGCCTCGCGCGGCGAACTCACCGGCCTGCGCAATCACTGGCTCGCCCGCGATCGGGGTGACCCCAACGCCGGCTACTCGATCACGCTTTGCGAGAGCGAGGCCGCCATGCGCCTTCTGGGAAAGCCCGCGGCGGCGCGAGGTGATGGCGCCGCTGGCACAGCACGGCACGGTGATCGCCTATGACC
>CAYWBX010000212.1:3064-6164 GCA_964456015.1 uncultured Hyphomicrobiaceae bacterium
AGCCCTGCTATGTCAACCAGTTCACCGTGACGCACTGTTCGGCGCGCTGGTCGATGCACGCCTGAGCGGCGGGTCATGAAGCAGACGGTTCTGCAGGCGGAAGCGGCCGTCGGCCGGCCGCCTCTGCCGCCATTCAGGTCGCGGCCAGCGCCTGATCGAGGTCGGCGATGATGTCGGCCTTGTCTTCAATGCCGATCGAAAGGCGGACGACGTCGGGTCCGGCTCCGGCGGCGAGCCTTTGCGCATCGGTGAGCTGGCGATGCGTCGTCGAGGCCGGATGGATGACGAGGCTGCGCGTGTCGCCGATATTGGCGAGGTGCGAGAACAGCTTGAGCGACGAGACGAGCTTGACGCCGGCCTCATAGCCGCCCTTGACGCCGAAGGTGAAGACCGAGCCCGCGCCTCTGGGGCAGATCCGCTTTGCGACGGCGTTGAACTTGTTCGACTCGAGGCCCGCGTAGCTCACCCACGCCACCTTCGGATGTTGCTCGAGATGGCGCGCGACGGCGAGCGCATTCTCGCAATGGCGCGCCATGCGCAGCGGCAGGGTCTCGATGCCGGTCAGCACCAAAAACGCGTTCATCGGCGAGATCGCCGGGCCCAGGTCGCGCAGGCCCATCACGCGGCAGGCGATGGCGAAGGCGAAGTTGCCGAAGGTCTCGGCGAGCCGCATGTTGTTGTAGCTCGGGTTTGGATCGACCAGCGTCGGATACCTGCGCTTGGCGCCGGTCCAGTCGTAGGTTCCGCAGTCGACGATGGCGCCAGCGATGGAGTTGCCGTGCCCGCCCATGAATTTGGTCAGCGAATGGACCACGATGTCTGCGCCGAAGTCCTTCGGCCGGCACAGGTAGGGCGTGGCGAGCGTGTTGTCGACGATGAGCGGGACCCCGGCCGCCTTCGCAACTTTGCCGATGGCCTCGAGATCGACGACGATGCCTCCGGGATTGGCGATCGATTCGCAGTAGATCGCCTTGGTCTTCGGCGTGATCGCTTTGGCGAAGCTCTCGGCATCCGTGCTGTCCGCCCACACCACGTTCCAGCCGAACTTCTTGAAGCCGTGGTTGTAGTGGTTGACCGAGCCGCGGTAGAGCTGGCGGCCGGCGAGGTACTCGTCGCCCGGCTCGAGCAGCGTGTGGAAGACGAGGTGCTGCGCGGCGTGTCCCGAGGCGACGGCGAGAGCGGCGGTGCCGCCTTCGAGCGCCGCCACCCGGCCTTCGAGCACGCCCTGCGTCGGATTGCCGATGCGCGTGTAGATGTTTCCGAACACCTCGAGGTTGAAGAGCGCCGCCGCGTGCTCGGCGTCATTGAAGACGAAGGAGGTGGTCTGGTAGATCGGCGTCGCGCGGGCGCCGGTCGCAGGGTCCGGGGCGGCCCCGGCATGGATGGCGAGCGTGTCGAATCCGGGCGTGTTGGTCTTCTCGGCCATGAGATAAAGACTCCAGTCGGGGGTTCGAGACGCCCATGAGTGGCCGCCGGCATTCATCCGTCAACCCCGAAGTGCGCTCCCCCGCCTGCGTCCGGTTCCGCATCGCACGGCGGCGGGAGCGGCGGGACGCCCCGCAGGCCGAGTGAGCATCCCGCCGTCGCCGCTTCAGGAGAGCGGCCTTGCGGCGCTGCCCAGGAGCGGGAATCAAGGGTATTCTGACCGAAACGCGCCGCGTCGCACGCCACCTCCGCATGCCGCCGTCTCGCCACGATCGCGAGGCGTCGTGGCAGACCGGGCCGCTTGCGACGCCGGTCGCAGTGCAACGCAGCACGGATCGCACCAGGGACGATGACCAGCGCCGTCGCAATTTTTCCGACACCCGTCGCCGGCTGGTCGCGCCGCCTTGCCATGTTCAGCCTGCAGCTCCTCATCGCAGGCCTGGTGCTGCACCGGTTTTTCTCACTCTCGACGCCGGTGACGCTGCACATCTTCGCGACCTCGATGCTTGGCGCTGCGGTCGCCGTTCTTCTCGCCTTCGTTGCCTTTGCCATCATTTGGCGTCTTGGGCGCTCGGGCGCCTGGAGTGCGGCAGCCGGGCTCGTCGTCGGCCTTCTGCTGCTCGTCTGGCCGCTCGCCTATCTGCCGCAGTACACCTCGCTGCCGCCGCTTGCCGACGTCACCACCGACACGGCCGCGCCGCCGCGGTTTCTGGCGCTGGCCAGCCAGCGTCCGCGCGACGGCAATCCGGTCGAATACGCGGGTGCCGCTCTTGCCAGGCTGCAGGCCGAAGCTTACCCGGACCTGCGGCCGATCGTCATTCCACGCCCCGCCAATCAGACGTTCGATCTTCTCGGCGACATCGTCCGTCGTTTCCGCTGGCAGATCGCGGCCGAGCAGCCGCCGCGCGGACGTGGCAATCCGGGCTACATCGAAGCGACCGAGCGGACCATGGTGATGGGCTTTCTCGACGACATCGTCATTCGGATCGATGGCGATGCCCGCGAGACGCGCATCGACGTGCGCTCGGCCTCGCGCTACGGCCGGCATGATCTTGGCCGCAACGCCGCCCGCGTGCGCAAGCTCTACGCCGAGATCCGCGCCCAGCTCGAATCGGGCGCCGCGTCGACGGCCAAACGCCGGCGTGCGCGGCCGGGCGCCATCGTCGCTAAGCGGGGGAAAGGCGGGCCTGGAGCAGCGGCGCTCCATTCGAAGCGACCAGGCGCTGCGCCATCAGGTGCTCAACGTGCGCCGCAACCGAGAGCGACGCCGCCCGCACGAGGCGAGGGTCAAGCCCGCGATAGACGATAGGCACGATCTCCTCGATCGTGGCCTTGCCGTCGCGGATGCAGTCGAGAATGGCGCGCTCGCGCATCTGGCGGTGGACGATGAACGCCTTCACCACGCGCTGCGGCTGGTAGAGCCGGCCGCCATGGCCCGGAAGGAACGCCTCATCGTCACGTTCGAGCAGCTTCTCGAGCGATCGCATGTAGTCGGCCATGTTGCCTTCTGGCGGCGCGACGACGCTGGTGTTCCACGACATGACGTGATCGCCCGAGAAAAGAAGGCGTGTCCCCTCGAGCGCGAAGCACAGATGATCGGGCGCGTGGCCCGGCGTGTGGATCGCGGTCAGCACGAACCCGTCGCCCTCGAGGCGGCCGCCGTCGCCGAGCTTGA
>CAYWBX010000213.1:0-671 GCA_964456015.1 uncultured Hyphomicrobiaceae bacterium
GGCAGGCCGAACTGAACCGAGGTAGCGGGCGAGGATCGGCCAGCACGGCTCGAAGTCGCGGCGGTCAGGAAGAATGTACGTCACCCGGACGACGTCGCGCATCGAGGCGCCGGCCTCGGCAAGCGCCTTTTCGATATTGCGAAAGGCCTGCTCGCATTGCGCGACGACGCCCTCCTTGAGCGTCATTGTCGCGTAATCGTAACCAGTGGTTCCAGAGACGAAAATCCAGTCGCCATCGACCACCGCACGGGAGTAGCCGATCTCGGCCTCAAAGCGCGAGCCGGATGAGATGAGCTTGCGGGACATGGCTTGTCTCCCTCTGGTGGGGTCGGCCACCCTGGCGGTCGGGTTTGTCCTGGTTCCGGCGTCAGCCGCGCCAATCTTCGATCAGCCTCCGGCAGATCTCCTTGTGTGCCTCGATGGCGGCGATCTCGCAATACTCGTCCGTCTGGTGGGCGAGCGGAGCGGGTCCGGGCCCCAGGATGACGGTCGGCAACCCGCCCAGGGCCGGGGTCAGGGCGGAGGCATCCGTGAAGTAGGGCGCCGCTCCGATGGCCGCAGGCTGGCCCGTCACAGATTCGACGATACGATGCACCTGCTGCACCCATTCTGCGGACGGCTCGGTCCAGACCGGTTGCGCCTCATCGAGCGTCGACACCTCCACGTCAGGT
>CAYWBX010000213.1:681-6162 GCA_964456015.1 uncultured Hyphomicrobiaceae bacterium
TCAGGTCCCAGGAAGCTCGCGACCTGTGCCTCGACCGTGGCATGTTGCTGGGCCGGAATGGTGCGAATGTCGAGGCCGGCTTCCGCGAGGTCGGGCACGGAGTTGATGTTCATACCACCGTGCAGCCAGCCAACGTTCAGGGTCGGTGCGCCCATGACGGGATGACGCGCGACGTTGAAGTCGAAGTCCTCCAGTCGCGCAATCGCGCGGGCGGCTTTGACGACGGCGTTGATACCCTGCTCCGGCATCGACGCGTGCGCGGTGACGCCGCGAGCCGAAACCTTCAAACGCAGCGCGCCTTTATGACCGACGAATGGCCTATTGGAGGTGGGCTCTGCAACGAGCAGCGCGCCTGCCGCCCCGAGGAGATGGCGGGCAGTTGCAATGATGTGATGGGCTCCCGTGCAACCGGTTTCCTCGCCTGCGGTGATGATCAGCAGCGCGCCGGGTCCCATGGACAGGCGGGGGGCGGCGTCAACTGCGGCCGCAACAAAGGCTGCGACGCCGCTCTTCATGTCGGAGGCGCCCCGGCCATAGATCCGGCCTTGCGACGTCTCGGCCGCGAACGGGTCCATCGACCATGGTCTTGCGCCAAGCGGAACGACGTCGATATGTCCTGTGAATGCAATCGGAGATTGGCCCCCGCGGCCGCCGATTCGCGCGATCAGGTTGGCCCGGCCTGGTCCCATGAGGACGTAGTCGCATCGAAATCCCGCGGCTTCCAGCAGGGCGCCGAGATGCCTTGCGCACGCCTCCTCTTCGCCGGGCGGATTGATGGTGCGGAAACGGATGAGCTCGCGGGTAAGAGCGACGGCGTCGGTCGGCACGGCAAGCTCCCTCTTGATTTTCGTTGCGAACGGGCTTGATCGAAACATCTTGCCCGCGGATGAGACGGCGACTCAAGGCGCTTGGCGTCGGTACGAAGCAACTTTCTTTTCTTTATGCCGGCGCGATCTTCGAGGCGCGATCGGTGGCCGCAAGGGAAATGCATGGCAAGTGGCATCGGGACTGCAAAGATACGCCGTCCGGTCGCAGTGGTGACTGGCGGCTCGGAGGGCATCGGGCTGGCGATCGCGAAGCGGTTGGCCCGCAAAGGGGGGATGGTGCTTATCGTGGGCCGCCGGCAGGAGGCGCTCGCGCAGGCGGCGGCGGAGATCGCAGCGGGCGCGGGAGGCTCCGTCGCAACGCTTGCGCTCGACGTCACCTCGCCACGGGCGGCCGAAGTAATCGAGCGGCAAATCGAAGAATTGGACGGCTATCTGGAGCTGCTCGTCAACAATGCCGGCGTGGGGCAGTGCGGCGCCTTTGCCGAATCAGATACGGATACCCTCGAGCACCTGATTGCTCTCAATGTTGCCGCCGTGGCACGGTTGATGCGTCACTTCCTGCCCGGACTGTGCGCGCGAAAAGGTGGCGGAATTCTCAATATCGCATCGCTTGGCGGGTATGTTCCCGGGCCGTATCAAGCCGCCTACTACGCCAGCAAAGCCTTCGTCATATCCCTGTCAGAAGCGGTGGCTTTCGAAGTCCGTCACCACAACGTCAAGGTCGCCGTGCTGTCGCCCGGGCCGGTTGCGACACGTTTTCATGCGCGGATGGGAGCCGAAGGTGCCCTCTATCGCTGGGTGCTGCCAACGGCGTCCGCCGACACGATTGCCCGCTGGGCATTGTGGTCCTACCAGCTTGGCTTGCGGTCCCTGACCCCAGGAATATTCAATCTACCATTGGCGATTCTGTTGCGATTTCTGCCACATCGCCTAGTAATTCCACTCGTCGCACTGCTGCTGCGACCGAGACGGCGGGAGACGACGAATGCTTGACGCAGGGGAATGGCGCGAGCCTGCCTCGGCGGGATGGGGGCATGGGGCTGACCCCGGAGAACAGGCTAAGAAGCCTATTTTGATCGTTGTCCATCAGGTTCATTCGAATCCGGGACATGTCGGACATTGGTTCCGGGACAACGGCTATCCCATGGACATCCGGAGGCCTTACGCGGGGGATCCGCTGCCAACCAGCCTCCGGCAGCATTGTGGCGCGGTCATCTTCGGCGGGCCGCAGAGCGCCAATGACGCTGACGAGCACATCCGCCGGGAGATTGCCTGGATCGAGGTGCCACTGCGTGAGCAGAAGCCGTTCCTCGGCATATGTCTCGGCGCCCAGATGCTCGCCCATCATCTTGGCGCGAAGGTCGATCATTGCCCGAACGGCACGGTCGAGATCGGCTACCATCCGGTCGCGACAACGGGCCCTCGGCACGTCCTCGGAGCGCTGCCGTCGCAGATGTTTCAGTGGCACAGGGAGGGCTTCGCGGTTCCCTACGGCGGGGTGCTGCTTGCCACCTCAAACGGCAACTATCCCAACCAGGCTTTCATTTATGGTCCGGCGGCGGTCGGCGTACAGTTCCATCCTGAGATCACCTATGCCCAAGTCAACCGATGGTCCGGGAGCAATCCCACGCGACTTCTCCTGCGAGGGGCTCGTCCGCGGCAGGAGCAACTCGATATGCACCTGATGCATGGTCCCAAGGTGCGCCATTGGCTGGATACGTTCCTGAGGCGGTGGGTGGCGGGTGATCTGATGTCATCTTCGTCTGGCTAGCAACGGTCGATGCCCCGAAAACGGTCAGCTGTTTGCACATTTGTAATGTCTCGTCGTGTATATTGCCCCTGTCGCCGAGGCACAGGGTTTCGCGTAGCTCGGGCGACCATCAGCGGCGAGGAACACCTGCTCTGTTCGAGCGTCGGTTGGTCCTCGCCGCCATTCTTTTTGAGATGTGCGAGTGCCAGCAGTCAGCGCCTGGCGGTTCATTCGCATAGCGGCGCTGCGTGATGAAACCTGCTCGTGACCATGCCCGTCCGGGACATGAAATTGGCGCCGCGGGCGACCCGGCGAAGCAAATCGTCTTCGTCACGCTGAGCCTCGACGTTGGGGGCACGGAGCGACATCTGACCGCCCTCTCGAGCGAACTGGTCCGCCGAGGCTGGCCTGTCATCATCTACTGCTTCAATCGGGAGGGCGTCCTCGCCGATCAAGCCCGGGCGGCTGGCGTTCGGGTGATTCCGCCGCCCGTGCAGGCCGAAGGCCGGCGGTCTGTAGCACTCAGGCGGCTCGTCACGTCGCTGCGCGCTGCGCGGGGCCTGCGAAAGCTCCTCGAGGATGAACAGCCGCGCATCGTCCACTTCTTTCTTACCGAGCCCTATATTTTCGGCGCGCCTGCAGCGCGCAAGGCCGGCGTCCCCATTCGCATCATGAGCCGACGCGAGGTGACGCCAGAGCATGGCCGCCTGCACCTTGCGCGACGCCTCGAGGCCCGGATTCACGGTGAAATGACCGCCATCATCGGCAATTCGCGCAGGGTGGTTGATGACCTCATCGGCGAAGGTGTCAAGCGGGAGCGGCTCGGTCTCATCTACAGCGGTGTCAATCTTGCGGCCTTCGCCAATCCACCTGCCGCGCTCGAGGTGCGCCGCGAGCTCGGGATCGCCGCTGACGCGCTGGTGCTGGTCAAGATTGCGAACCTGATCGAATACAAGGGCCATGTTGATCTCATTGCCGCAATCGCACGGCTCGATCGTGCAACGCGCGAGCGTCTCGTGGTGCTTTTGGTCGGCCGCGACGATGGTGCGCAGCCGGCGCTCCGCGAGCAGGCGGCAAGCCTCGGCGTTGCTGACAGTCTGCGGTTTCTGGGACAGCGCAGCGACGTACCTCGACTGCTGGCGGCAGCCGACATCGGCGTTCATGCCTCACATATGGAAGGGTTCGCAAATGCGATCCTCGAAGGTATGGCGGCAGGCCTTCCGGTGGCGGCCACTCGCGTCGGGGGAACGCCGGACGCGATCATCGATGGGGTCACAGGGCTGCTCGTTCCACCAAGAGATCCTGCCGCCCTCGCAGCAGCGATCGAAAGACTCGCGGCTGACAGTGACCTGAGGCGCCGGATGGGGGCGGCTGCACGCGAGCGGATCAACAGCGCGTTTGGACTGGCCGGCTGCGTGGACGGGTATGAAGCTCTGTATCGAGGGCTGATGGCCGGCCGCTTGCCGTGCGAGATCCGAGCGGTTGGTCTCGATCAGCGTTGACGGCTGGCGATCAGCGCCAATGCGGCTCGTGCATCGATGCGGCCGTCGTAGAGGGCGCGGCCTGTGATGGCGCCTTCCAGAATTGCGCACTCCGGCGTCAGCAAGGCTTCGATGTCGGCCAATGAGGCAAGCCCGCCCGAGGCAATGACCGGAATGGAAGTCGAGCGCGCCAATGCGATGGTCGCCGGCAAGTTCAACCCCGTGAGCACGCCGTCGCGATCAATGTCCGTATAGATGATGGCCGCAACGCCCGCATCTTCGAAGCGGCGGGCAAGTTCGATGGCGGTCAGCTCCGAGGTCTCAGCCCAGCCCGCAACGGCGACCCGCCCCGCTCTTGCATCAATTCCCACTGCGATCCGGCCTGGGAAGGCCTTGCAGGCCGCCCGAACGATCTCGGGGTTGCGAACCGCGATGGTGCCCAGGATGACGCGGCGGACACCCTTCGCGAGCCAAGCCTCGATGGTTGCAAGGTCGCGAATGCCACCGCCAAGCTGAACCGGCAGTCGAATTGCAGCAAGAATGGCCTCCACGGCTGGCGCATTGACCGGTCTTCCCGCAAATGCGCCGTTCAAGTCGACGATATGAAGGTACTGAAAGCCCTGCTCTTCGAAGATGCGGGCTTGAGCCGCCGGATCGTCATTAAAGACGGTCGCCTGTTCCATCTCGCCCAGCTTGAGGCGAACACACTTGCCGTCTTTCAGGTCGATGGCGGGAAACAGTATCATCGCTTATGGCACTCGCGCTTTTTGCCGGCTTTCCAAGCCAGGCCAGTGCTTCGATGTCTGTGCGCCTATCACACAATTGGCCATCAGATCGCTCGATTTCCGATCGCTAAGTGGAACAAACATCGAATCAAGGTCAAGCGACGCGCGAGGTCGGTTGTGTTCGAGCGTGAAGCTGAGTTTCATTCGCAGGCGAGTCCCCGCGCGGCCCGTCCGCTGACGGAGGCTGACGCCATCGACATCTGGATTGCGCGATGGCTGCGCATTCCCCGAAAGGCTCTGGTGGCGCGATATGGCTGTGACCCGCGACGCATCTACGAGGTTTGGTGGGGGGAGAAGTTTCCACGTTCGAGGGAGCTGGCCGTCGCCATGTTTCGCCAGCGTTACCCGGACCTCGTCGAACGGACCGACTTCGGCTATCGGCGCGTGAGCAGGCGCCCTCGGCACCCGCCGGATGCCGATCAAGTTGCATTCAAGTTCGATTGAGCAACCTGGAACATTGCTTGAACATCAGGGCGAATCGATTCATGTTCGCGTTACGTTCCGAAGCGGCTCAAGGGCCGCCACGGAAATCGACATCCGCTGCCCGAGAGCCTCACGATGCGAACCTTTCTTGTCTCCTACGAGCTCGCAAAGCCCCATCTCAACCAACCCTATCTGGCTGAGGCCATCATGAGCCT
>CAYWBX010000214.1:0-6155 GCA_964456015.1 uncultured Hyphomicrobiaceae bacterium
GATGACGCCCAGCGGCTGCTTGATGACAACGACACGGCTGCCGTGTTTGAAGTGGGGAATGGTCTCGCCGTTGATGCGCTTGGCTTCCTCGGCATAGAATTCCGTGAACGAAGCGCCGTAGACGATCTCGCCTCTGGCCTCGGCAAGCGGCTTGCCCTGCTCGGAAGTGAGCAGCAGCGCCAGTTCGTCGGCGTGCTGCATCTGCAGGTCAAACCAACGCCGCAGGATCGCCGATCGCTCCTTGGCAAGCATCCGGCTCCAGGGGCCAAACGCGGCCTCGGCGGCATCCACCGCTTGATGCGTTTCTTTGGCGCCAAAGCGCGGCACCTTCGCGATCTCCTCGCCTGTTGCCTTGTTGACCACGGGAATTTCGGGCTTGCCTACCCACTGGCCGTTGATGAAGCACTGCGTCTTGAGAAGCGAGATGACCTTCTTGTCCATGGGGACCTCCAGGTTCGAAAACTGTCGCAATCGAGGGGTGGCAGGGCTTGGCGCAAGCGCCTCGAATACGTTACTCGTAGGCTTCCCGATCCCATGGCGCAAGGCTCTGACGCAGATCAGGGTGCGAGCCAGCGGGCGCAGGACCTTGCCTTTCGGCCGCCTCCGGCGAAGGCTGGAATGGCCGGATTCTGGCGGCGCAGCGCACGAGTGAGTGGCAAGCCCATGCATGGCTACACCATCGCCTTCGATCTCGACGGCACATTGGTCGAGACCGCGCCGGACCTCGTCAATGCGACGAACCATGTTCTCGGGCTGGTCGGTCTCGCGCCCGTCACCTTGCCCGAGATCCGCGACAGGATCAGCTTCGGTGCGCGCGCGATGATCGTCGAAGCCTTGCGGCTGCGTGGCCGCGCCCACACCGATGACGAGGTCGATCGTCTCCTGGATCGCTTTCTCGCGCACTACTCGGACAACATCGCTGTCGCAAGCCACCCCTATCCGGGGCTCGAAGCGGCGCTCGATCTTCTCGCCGAAGGCGGCGCCATCCTGGCCGTGTGCACGAACAAGCAGGAGCGGCTTTCGCGCCAGCTCCTCGACGCACTCGGTCTCGCCTCTCGTTTCGCGGCGATCGCCGGCCGCGACACATTACCCGTCTTCAAGCCGCACCCCGAACATCTGACCGGCGCCATTCGCATGGCGGGCGGCGATCCTGCCAGGGCAGTCATGGTCGGCGACAGCGAGACCGACGTGAAAACCGCGCGCGCCGCAGCTATCCCAGTAATCGGCGTACCCTTCGGCTACACCGACACGCCGATGCACGCCCTCGGGCCCGATGTTCTCATCTCGCACTACAGCGAACTGCCGGACGCAATTGCCGCACTTGCGAATCGCTGATTTCTCGCCTGCCTGAACATCCAGACAGGCCGGGGTCCTGCTTCAGCCACATTCGGCGCCGATATGGCCGGCACGCGTACGCGTAGCCGAAACGCCATCACACGGACACATCAAGATGATCAAGCATCTCGCAGCGGGCGTCATCGCCTGCGGACTTCTCGGCGGCACCGCCATGGCCCAGACAGCCCCCCTCCAGGAGCCGTCGCCGGCCCAGTCCGCACCCGCAGCCCCTCCTGCGGCTGCGACCGCGACGAGCGAAGCCGCTGCCCTGCCCCAGAACCCCGACGAGTGCATGAAGTCAGCAGTCGAGCTCGCAGAAGCGACCGAGGGACGCGCGCTCGCCGAGGACAAACTCGACAAGGTCGACGATCTGCTCCTCAAGATGGAGCAGCACTGCGATGCGAAGCAGTTCGGTGAAGCAATGGCGATCGCTCGCGACATCAAGGCGCTCATCGACACTCAGTGACGCCCGTCAGAGGGCCCATGATCCTGCGGGGTAGCTCTGACCGGCTGCCCCGTTTCGTTTGCAGGGTGAGCAGCGCGCGGCCACCGAGGGCCGGCGGCGCAGGAATCGGGTCGCGGGCCGAGGCGTGCGTTGATATCGGGGCGCGAATGCCATCATCAGAGGCTTCCTCGCGCAACATGAGAATTTCACCGACGCAATGGCTGTTTCTGATCGCACTCTCCATTCTCTGGGGCGGCTCATTTCTCTTCGTCGGCATCGCGATTGCCGACCTGCCGCCGCTTACGATCGTGCTCGCGCGTGTCGCGATCGCGGCGCTTCTTCTGCTGCCGCTTCTACCGGCAAACGGACTGACTGTGCCGCGCGCAGCCGCCGAATGGCGGCCGTTCCTCGTAATGGCCATGCTCAACAACGTCATCCCGTTCACGTTGATCGCGACCGCTCAGCGGGAGGTGACAAGCGGACTTGCGTCGGTTCTCAATGCGACGACCCCTCTCTTCACTCTGCTCATCACGCATGCGTTCTCGGGCGAAGAAAAGCTCAGGGCAAACCAGCTTGCGGGCGTGCTTGTCGGAATCCTCGGCATCGCGGTTCTTTCGGGACCGGAGGCGATCTTCGGGCGGACGTCGAGCCTCCTCGGCATGGCGCTCTGCATCGCGGCGTGCCTCTCCTACGGCTTCGCGGCGCACTGGGGGCGGCGGCTGCGCGCAACGCCGCCACTTCTTTCGGCTTTCTGCCAGCTCGTCTGCTCGACGGTCGTGCTCGCGATCCTTGCCGGCGCGATCGACCGGCCCTGGCTGCTGCAGACGCCGTCGCCCCGAACAGCGATCGCCATCCTCGGCCTCGCCGCGCTCTCGACGTCGCTGGCCTACGTGATCTTCTTTCATATCCTTTCAGTCTCGGGCGCGAGCAACGTCATGATGGTGACGTTGCTGATCCCGGTTTCGGGGATCCTGTTCGGGGTCCACTTTCTTGACGAGCCACTCGTTGCCCGCCATGCGGCGGGCGCGCTGGTCATCGGTTGCGGATTGCTGCTCGTCGACGGGCGTTTGGCCCTGCCCGGGACGTGCCGCCGGATCCGTGCTCCGAGGAAGCCGCTGCGCACGCCGCATGACCCAGATTGAACGCGGGGAACCACCTCATTTCGCGGCAAGGCGGCGAGGGAGCGCCAACGCCAGCGCACGCTAGGCCGCCAGAGCGGCGAGGTCCGCCGCAAACCTATCCACTGTGGCTGGCTCGGTATCCCAGGCGCACATGAGACGGCAGCCGCTGTCGCCAAGAAACGTATAAAAGCGCCAGCCTCTTGCGCGCGCCGCGGCCTGCAGCGGCGGCGGGATTTCGGCGAATACGGCGTTCGCTTCCACCGGATACATGAGCCGCACACCGGGCAGCCCAGCGATCTGCTCCGCGAGCCGTCTTGCCATGGCGTTGGCGTGGCCGGCGTTGCGCAACCAGACGTCGTCGTCGAGAAGCGCGAGCCACGGGGCCGAAAAGAACCGCATTTTCGAGTTGAGCTGGCCGGCCTGCTTGATGCGGCGACCGAAATCGCCGGCAAGGGAGCGATCGAAGAAGACCACGGCCTCGCCCGCCGGCAGACCGTTCTTGGTGCCGCCGAAGCTGAGCACATCGACGCCTGCCCGCCACGTGATGTCGGCTGGCGCGACGCCGAGATGGGCGACGGCATTGGCGAAGCGCGCGCCATCCATGTGGACGGCAAGGCCGAGGCGTTTTGCCGCTGCCGCGAGCGCTCCGATCTCGGCCGGAGTATAGACCGTGCCGACTTCCGTCGCCTGGGTCAACGACAACGCCCGGGGGCTCGGTGCGTGCAGGTCCCGTCGCCTGCTTGCGAGCTGCTCGACCGAGGCCGCCGTCAGCTTGCCGTTGTCGCCAGCCGCCGTCAGCAGCTTCGAGCCGCCGGAGAAGAATTCCGGCGCCCCACACTCGTCAGTCGCGATGTGGCTCAGCTCGTGGCAGATCACCGCGTTGTAGGGCTCGCAGATCGCCGCCAGAGACAGCGCGTTGGCAGCCGTGCCATTGAACACGAAGTAGACGTCGCAATCGGTCTCGAAGAGCGCGCGCATCCGGTCGCACACCTTCGCGGTCCAGCGATCATCGCCATAGCCGACTTCGTGTCCCGCCGCACTGGCGGCCTGAAGAGCTGCCAACGCCTCAGGACAGATGCCGGCGTTGTTGTCGGAAGCGAAGTGCTGCAGGGCACGATCTCCCCTCGCAAGGTTCAGCTACCTGCAGACTATCCGGAGCCCGCGGACAAGTCAGCCCGGTCGTGCGGGTCGTGGCCTGAAGCGGCGATAGAGCGCAATGCTTGCCGGCAGGATGACCAGCTGGCCGATCAAGGATGCCAGCAGACAGAAGCCAGCGAGCCTGCCGAACAGCCGCAGCGACGGCAGATGGGACAGAATGGTCACTCCGAGACCGACCGCCAGCACGATCGTCGTGACCACGACCGCCGGCCCGATGTGGTGCACGGTGCGCGTCAACGCGTCGGCGACATCGCGCGTCCCCGGCCGCGCCTCTTCGATGTGATAACGATTGAGGAAATGAATCGTCGAGTCGATCGCAAGCGAGAAAGCGACCGTAATGGCGATGATCGAGGCGAATTGCAGGCCTTCGCCACTGACATAAAGCAGCGCGCCCGTCGCGAAGATCGGGAAGAGCGACGGCAGCACGCTCGCAACGCCCGCGAGAAGGGAGCGCAGAGCAAGACCCAGAAAGATGAAAATCACAAACATGTCGCCGACGAGCCCCCAATTGAGCTCGCCAATGAGCCGCGCGGAGTTGCGGGCCGAGATGGCGGGCAGACCCGTGACCGAAATCTCGTAGCCCGGATGGCGTTCGCGGACGGGGGCAAGCGCCTTGTCGATCTTCTCGACGACGGGCAGGATCTGGCTCGCGTCGACGTCGGGCAGGCGCCCCGTCACGAGCACGGCCTTCTGGTCCTTCGAAATGAAGCGCAGGACCAGGTGCTCCGGGAGAATGCCCACATAACGCTTGAGCGTCGCCACGCTCGTATCGCCTGCGTCGGCGAGCCAGCGCCTCAGACTTTCGAGCGACCAAACGTTGCCAAGACCCGCCACCTTCTCCAGCACAGCATGCGCGGCAGCGATCGTCTCGAGCGTTGGCGGGTCGTAGAGACTCTGCTCGCCGGTCCAGCGGATCATCACGTGCACCGGATTGGCGCCGGTCAGCTTCTGATCGAGGCTTCCGGTTGCAGCCAGCGCCTGCTCCTTGTCCGGGACCTGATCGGCGAGGCGGTAGCTCGGCTTCAGGTTCACATAGCCGTAGCCCGTCGCGGCAACGGCGATGACGCCGAGGAGTGCCCACACGGCAGGCGCCCGGATGACAAGAGCTACGATCCCCTCGGCGATCCGGCCGACGAGCCCGACGCCGCCTCGCGCATTCGCCTCCTCAGCGGCGACAGGGCTCTTCTCCGTCCGGATGAGGAGCGCCGCGAGAGTCGGCACGACAATTGCGACGGCGAGATAAGAGATGCCGACCGCCAAGAGCGCTGCGATTCCGAATGTGCGGATCAACGCGCTCTCAGCCCAGGAGAACGAGACCAGCGCGAGCGCGGCATTCATCGCCGTCAACAGACATGCCGGCGCCACGTCGAGAACAGCATTGCGCGCGGCCTCGATCCGGTCGACACCCGCCAGGATGGCCCGGCGAATCGCGAACACGAGATGAACGCTGTCGGAGAAGCCAGAGACCAGGATCAGCGGCGTTATGACGTTGATGAAAAGATTCAGGCGGAAATCTAGGCCGCCGATGACTCCGAGCGTCCAGAGGATCGCGATGCTCGGACCCAACACCGCGATCAGCGTCAGAGAGACCCGGCGGAAAAAGGCGTAGGCGAGGAGAGTGCCCAAGAGAAAGCCGAGGCCGTTGTAGACCAAGCGGTCGCGCTCGACCGCATTGCGGATTTCGAGCTGCATGACGGGCGCGCCGGTGAGCTGCACCTTGAGGCCCGAGCCCTCCAAAGCCTTCTCCGCCGCCTCACGGATGCCCCCGATGACCGCTTTCGCGCCCCGCTCCTCGACGAGAGCCCGATCCAGAGCGATCACGGCGAGCGCCAGCGTCCCGTCCGGCGAGAGAAACTTGCCGGCGACGATCTCATTCGTCTTCAAGCGCTCGATGACGGCATCGAGTTCTGGCCCGGAGGGCAGCGGATCGGGAACGACCGGCGCCGCGTATCCCGAGGCATCGGGCTTGCCGCGCGCCGATAGCATGGATACCAGGCCGTTGACGCCGTCAGTCAATTGCAGTTCGACGACGGCCCGGCTGATGGCTTCGAGACCCTTCTGCGTGAGCAGATCGCTCCCCTCGATCACGACGAGAA
>CAYWBX010000215.1:0-6147 GCA_964456015.1 uncultured Hyphomicrobiaceae bacterium
ACCAGCCGCTCGAAGCCCGCCACTTCCGCCGCCGGGATGTCGAGGACGAAGAAGATGGGCGAACTCTTCGGCAGCCGGCCGCGCAGTTCCTCGACAATCGAGGCGTCGACCAGCGCGACCGCCACCAAGAGCGACAAGCCGGACCCGAGCGAAATGACGACCGAACGGGTCAAGCCGCCGGGCGCGCCAATGCCCGCCAGCGCCAGCGCCAGTTCGGGATGGCGGGGGCGGGGAGTGCGCCGCGCAAGCGCCGTCAGCGCCAGGCCAAAGCCGAGGAAGAGTGCGAAGATGCCGGCGAGGGCCAAACAGAAATAGAGCGCGAGCCGCTGGGCCTCCGACGTCGCGACGGCGAGCAGCAGCAAGAGTGCG
Source organism: uncultured Hyphomicrobiaceae bacterium (assembly GCA_964456015.1). Taxonomy (GTDB): domain Bacteria; phylum Pseudomonadota; class Alphaproteobacteria; order Rhizobiales; family Hyphomicrobiaceae. The sequence continues at coordinate 370 of CAYWBX010000215.1, forward strand.
CCGACGCCGAAGGTCGCGAGAACGATCGGCCAGCCCGGACGCGTCGCGGCGGCCGAAACCTCATCACGGAACAGAACGCCGGCGCGAATCTCGCGCGCGCGTCCGAGCGGCCAGAGCGCGAAGAGGAGCGCCACCAGCAGGCCGTAGGCAACGGCAACTAGGAGACTCGCAGGGCGAATTGCGAATTCGGCGCGCACCGGCAAGGCGGCGCCGAGAAGCGGCTCGATCATGAGCGGCAACAGGAGTCCCGCAGCAAGACCCGCGGCGACGCCGATCGCCGCCATCAGCAGCACCTGGGCAAGATGCAGAACGAAAATCTGGCGGCTCGACGCGCCAAGGCTCTTGAAGGTGGCGATGACCCGACGCCGGCGATCGATGTATGTGGCAACCGCATTGGCGACGCCGACGCCGCCGACGAGCAGGGATGTGAGGCCGACCAGGGTGAGGAACTGGCGCAGCCGCTCCAGGGTGCGGGTGACCTGCGGCGAGGGATCGCGACGGTCCGCGACGTTGAAGCCGGAATCGGGAAGGTCGCGCTTGACGGCGGCGCGGAACGCGAGGAGCGCAGCCGCATCGCGGTTGCCGCCGAGGAGGACGGCGTAGCGCCAGCGCACGAGGCTGCCCGGCTCAATCAGACCGGTCTCCTTGAGGGTTGACAGGTCGATGAGAACGCGGGGGCCGAACGTCAGCCGGTCGGAGATCTTGTCCGGCTCACTGGCGATGACCCCTCTGATCTCGACCTCGCGCCTGCCGACGAGGATGCGATCGCCGACCTTCACCTGCAGGCGCTCGAGAAGTATCTCCTCGACCGCGGCACCACCGCCGGCGACGGCCGAGCCGAGGCTCATGCCGCCGCGCACGGCAAGCGTGCCGGTCAACGGATAGGCCGCATCGGCACCCTTGAGCTCGACGAGGATCTGCTCGGAGCCGTCGAGGCGGCGGGCCATGGCGCGCAAGGTCGCCGTCTCGGAGACGCGGCCATAAGCGCGAAGCCAGTCCCGCTCGGCGGGCTCGGCCTGGCGATGCGAGCGCGTGAGCGCGACGTCGCCACCGAGCAGCGTGGCACCCTGGCGCTCGAAGCCCGCACGCAGCGCGTCGGCGAGCGCGCCGACGCCCGCGATGACCGCGACGCCGAGCGCGATGCACGCGATGAAGACATGGAAACCGGCGAGCCCGCCGCGCAGCTCGCGCAAGGCAATGGCCAGCACGCGACCGGATCTGGGGCGCGGCAGGGCGAACCCGGACGGCGTCGCGACATCGATCGTCATGCCGCGGGCTCCCGGGTGCGGGCGCCCGTGTCAGAAGCGATGCGTCCGTCCGCCATGCGCACGATGCGCGCGCAGCGCGAGGCCAGAGCCTCGTCATGGGTGACGAGAATGAGCGTGGAATTCCGTCTGGCGCGCAGATCGAAGAGAAGCTCGATCACCTGGCGACCCGTGGCGCCATCGAGATTGCCGGTGGGTTCGTCGGCGAGAATGAGGCGAGGCTTCGGCACCAGGGCGCGGGCAATTGCAACGCGCTGCTGCTCGCCGCCCGAGAGCTGCGCGGGAAAATGCAGGTGCCGGCCGGCAAGACCGACCTCGGCGAGCGCCGCCGCCGCCGCTTCCGTAGCGCCGGCATCGCCGCGAAACTCGAGCGGGAGCGCCACGTTCTCGATGGCCGTCATCGTGGGAACAAGGTGAAACGACTGGAACACAATGCCGATCGCAGCGCCTCGCGCGCGCGCAAGGCCGTCTTCATCGAGCGACGTGAAGTCATGGCCAGCGACGGTGACCCGGCCGCGCGTCGCCCGCTCAAGGCCCGCGATCACCATCAGCAGGGAGGTCTTGCCCGAGCCGCTCGGGCCGACGACGGCAACCGATTCTCCCGACGCAACCGACAGATCGACGTCCTTGAGGATGGCGACGTCACCGGCGCGGCTCGGCAACGTCAGGCCGACCTTCTCGAGTTGAATGAGTTGCACTGACACAATCGCTCTGAGCCTCAGATGATCTTCTGCGAAACACGGCCGCGGCGCCGGCCCCGCCTTCGCGGCGGCCGCTCAGCCGACGCGCGCGCGGGCGGGTCCAACCCCGCACATGTGGGGGCCAGCACGGCGGATTTACAGAGCGGAGATGGCGACTTTCCGGACGAAGCCCTACTTGGCGCGCCGATGCGCGCCTCCGTCGCGACCCCCGCCGGCTGCATCATCTGGCCGGCGGCCCGCGCACTCCCAGCCCAGGCGGGGCGGCCGCACGGGTCGCGGGTGCGACAGCCGTCACGCGGTCGGCGACGCCGCGGCTCTGCAACGCAAGCACGGTCGCCTGCACGCTGTGTCGCTTGACAGCATCGCGCCAAGCCTCGAGATGGCAGCGGGGCCGTCGTGCAGCGGGAGACCTCCAAAGATCCCCAGCTCACGCACAGCGAACTCGGCCTTCCGGGGGTAGCGGGACGGATGAGCAAGGCATTGGCGCTCGACCTGTCGGCGAAGCGCGTGGCGCTCCTGGCGTGCATCGGGCTCTTCGGCGCGGGCGTGGCGCTCATGCCGATGTCCGGCGTGACAGAGGGGGCGATGACGGGACTTGCGATCGTCATCGTCACGGTGGCGCTGATGGCGACGTCGGCGCTGCCCGGTCTCGTCACGGCGCTCATTTTCTTCACTCTGGCGCTTGCGACGCAGACCGCGCCGGCGATGGCCGTACTGTCGTCCTTCTGGGCAAACGCGACGATGCTGATCTTCGGCGGCCTCATCATCGGAGCGGCGGCCGAGCGGTCGGGGCTTGGCCGATACGTCGCCCGCGGCCTGATGCAGAAGTTCCTCGGCTCGTACTTCAAGCTGCTCGCAGGCGTGCTGATCGGGACATTCGGGCTGAGCTTCCTGCTGCCGTCGACGATGGGACGGCTCGCGATCACCATCCCGATCGTGACAGCGATCTGCAAGGAGGTCGGCTACGAGCCGGGCTCGAACGGGTATGCCGCGATGATCCTCACTGCGGTGGCGGGCAACTTCACCACGAGCTACGCAATCCTGCCGGCCAATCTGACAAACGTCATCACGATCGGCGCCGCCGAGTCGCTCTTTGGGCCACAGCTCGGCTACGTCGAATATCTCGTGTGCTGTGCGCCCGTGCTCGGCGCGCTCAAGGGCGCGACCTTTCTCGCGCTGCTGCTGATGCTGTTTCCGGCGCCGGCGCCGCTACAGCAGCCGCCGGCCGCGCCGTTGCCGCTCAGCCGCGCGGCGCGGCGGCTTGCCATCGTGCTCGCCGCGACAGTGGCGCTCTGGGCGAGCGACGTGCTGCACGGCCTCAAACCCGGATGGATCGCCATGGGCGCCGCCGTGCTTTGCCTGCTCCCCCCGCTCGGCCTAGTGCGACTCAGGGAATGCTTCGACGTCAATCGCCTGAGCGCGGTGATCATCGTGCCGGCGGTCCAGGGCATCGCCGCGGTTCTGACGCACTCCGGCGCAGGCGGGCTCATCGCAGCCCTGATCTCGACGGTGATCCCCCTGCACGGCCTGTCGCAAACGCTTGGCTTCGTCGTGATCGCGGTCACGTCGGCACTGGTCGCGACCGTGGCGACGGTAGTCGGCGCCATCGCCATCGTGACGCCGATGCTCGGCGAGGTGCAGGCGGCGACCGGCCTGCCGACAAAGGCGGGGTTGCTCGCCCAGATCACGGGTCTGCAGGCGCCGCTCCTGCACTATGTGGCGACGCCGATCATGGTCGGCATCGCCATGGGTGGCGTCAGCCCGCGCATGGCGGCGCGGATGCTGGTGCCGCTCGCCGTGTCGGGCCTCGTCATCGTCCTGCCGGCAATGATCGGTTGGCTGAGGCTCATCGGGGTCATGCAATAGGCCGCACGGCGGCCGGCACTCACCGCAGGCGCGCGTTGATCCCCTCGAGCGCCTTCGCGCCAGGGCACAGCTCGCTCATCGGAATCTCGTTGAGCGGACGGGAGTCGGTCGCCAGCACGTCGTGCAGGTCTTCCTCGTGCTCGTTGATGTAGAGGAGTCCGGTCGCCACCTCGCCGCGAGCCGCACTCTTGCGGATGGTCATGAGCGCGGCGTCGGGATCGCTCGGATCATGGCCGGAATCGAGCTTGTAGAGCATGAGATGCGAGCCGTCGTGCATGGTGACGGTCTTCGACGTGCCGGCGGCATAGTCGACCTTGATCTCCTCCTTCGGCTCGACGTAGTCGAGCTTGCCGATCGCCAGATTGTGCGCGCGCACGTACTCGTAGCTCTTGGTCGCGGCCGGGTGATTGTTGAAGGTGACGCACGGGGAGATCACGTCGAGAAACGCGAAGCCCTTGTAGCTGATCGCCGCCTTGATGAGCGGGATCAACTGGCGCTTGTCGCCTGAAAACGAGCGGGCGACGAAGCCGGCGCCGAGCTGGATCGCCATCTGGCAGAGGTCGATGGCGTCGAACGGATTTGGCTCGCCCTTCTTCGACGGAGAGGACTTGTCGTTGGTCGCCGAGAACTGGCCCTTGGTGAGCCCGTAGCAGCCGTTATTCATGACGATGTAGGTCATGTTCAGCTTGCGGCGGACCGCGTGACAGAACTGGCCGAGGCCGATCGAGGCGGTATCTCCGTCGCCGGAGACGCCGATATAGACGAGATCGCGGTTGGCCATGTTGGCGCCGGTCGTCACCGACGGCATCCGGCCATGCACCGAGTTGAAGCCGTGACTGCGGCCGAGAAAGTAGGTCGGCGCCTTCGACGAGCAGCCGATGCCGGAGATCTTGGCTATGCGATGGGCCGGCAGGTCCATCTCGTAGCAGGCCTCGATGATGGCGGCGGTGATCGAGTCGTGGCCGCAGCCGGCGCACAGCGTCGACATCGAGCCTTCATAGTCGCGATGCGTGAGGCCGAGGGCGTTCTTCGGCAGCGCGGGGTGATGGGCGATGGGCTTGGCGATGTAAGACATCTGAGTTCGGTCCGATCAGGAGCGGGAGGATTTCGAGCGGGCGTCAGTCGCGTCCGGGTTTACTCCGCGGCGACGGCATTGGCCGGCCGCAGGTGATTCAGGATGGCTGAGCGGACGAAGTCCGCGGTCATCGGCATGCCGTCGTAGTTGAGCGCCGGCACGAGCTTCTCGGCCGGAACCTCGGCCTCCATGGCGATGAGCTGGCGCATCTGGGCGTCGCGGTTCTGCTCGACGACGAAGATCCTGTCGTGGGCCGCGCAGAAGTCGCGCACCTCCTGGCCGAACGGAAAGGCCTTGAGGCGCATGGCGTTCAGGCGGAAGCCATCGCGCTCGAGCAGATCCAGGCCCTCGAGCACGGCAGGCCGCGTGGCGCCGAAATAGATGACGCCGGTCTTCTGCGCCTTGTCGCGGATGGTGATCTCGGCCTTCGGCACGAGCTTCGCCGCGGTCTCGAACTTGCGGCGAATGCGGTCGATGACGCGGGCGTGGATGCGACCGTCCTCGGTGTAGCGGGCGTACTCGTCATGGCTGGTGCCGCGGGTGAAGAAGGCGCCCATGGTCGGATGGGTGCCGGGCAACGTGCGATAGGGGATGGCATCGCCATCGACATCGAGATAACGGCCCCACGGCTTGCCCTTGGTGTCCTTGAATGCCTCCAGCTCGGCGGCGGTCAGCACCTTGCCGCGGTCGTGCACCTTGCTGTCGTCCCAGACAAAGGGATCGGTCACCCAGTCATTCATGCCGATGTCGAGATCGGACATGACCATGACGGGCGTCTGCAACCGCTCGGCGAGATCGAAGGCCTCGACGCCCAGCGAGAAGCACTCCGTCGGGTTTGCCGGGAAGAGAAGGACGTGCTTGGTGTCGCCAT
>CAYWBX010000216.1:0-6135 GCA_964456015.1 uncultured Hyphomicrobiaceae bacterium
GGTGCGCCGTGGCGAACAAGCTGCGCCGGTGAGGCGCACAATAACATTCATGCCCCGACAGGGTGAAACCCGAGGCCTGCGCGGCTGGCCGGGGACGAGTGCCGGCGGTTGGCGCGCACCCAATTCGCGGCTACTGTCCGTTTGATAGCTTCGGATACTCGTATGGCCAAGCTCAAGACCGTCGATCTGAAATTGCCAGCAACCCGCGAGGAGCTCGCCAAGCTCGAGCTCGGTACGGTGGTTTATCTCACGGGTCGCGTGCATACCGCACGCGAGGGCGTCTACAAGCGCGCCGTCGAGGAGCGGGCGAACGTTCCCTCCGACATCGGAAAAGCCAGTTTCCACTGCTCACCGGCCGCGAGCGTCGGTCCACACGGCGAGCTAACAGTCGGCGCCGTGACCGCCACCGCCTCCTTTCGGTTCGCGAAGTGGATCGACGGATGGCTCGGGCTCACCGGGTGCAACGTCATCATCGGCAAGGGCGGCATGACGAGCGAGATCTACAAGCGGAGCTTCGTGCCTGCCGGCGCCATATATCTGACGACGGTCGGCTACGGCACCGGTGCGCTGCTCGGGCGCGGCATCAAGAAGGTGGTGGCGGCCCACTGGCTCGAGGAGGTGGGCATCGCCCAGGCAATCTGGGTCCTCGACGTCGAGCGGTTCGGGCCGTTTCTCGTCGAAAGCGATCTGCAAGGCAACTCGCTCTTCGAGCGCGAGAACGCAAAGATCGCTCCCGGCCTCGAAAAGCTTTACCGGGGCACGAGGCCAGCCACGTTACGGCGCTTCGGCGAGACGAGCGACAAGACCGACGAGGTCATCTGATCGCTCGCCTCGGACAGTGGCTCCGGCTCAGCCGCCGTCCGCCCGCGCGCTACCAAGTGCGCCAGCGGTAGTACCCGTACGGCACCGTGGAGCGATAATGGCGGTACGGCTTGTAGTAGATGCGGTGGCGCTTCGGATAGTAGTAGCCATACGGACGCGCATAGACGTACCGGTACGGCTTCCAGTAGTAGCCGTAGGAGCGGTAGTAATGATGGTGCCGATACGGTTTGTAGAAATACCATGGGCCGATGTGCAGAAACACATGCGGCCGCCAATGGCGGCGGCGGTGGTAGTAGTGGACCTGCTCGACGGCCGAGCCTATGCCAGCCGCAGGACGGGCCGATGCGGCGGCGGAGGGCGCGGCGGCGGTCGCGCCACCGCTGATCGCCATGGTTCCGATCGCCAGGGCCGCAGCCAGCGCAGCGAACGTCAGGTGCTTCATCGCGAACTCCATGACCTGTGCTTCCCGGCAATGATCCAATACGTCTAGCACGCTTTCCCTTGACGTGGGCAACCTCCTGAGAATCAAAATTTTTAATGCTCCGATCGACCGAAACCCCCGACCTCACCGCGCGCGCCCTGTTCCGCGCCTGGACGCAGATCACCGTGCGCTATAACGACCTCGACCCGCTCGGGCACGTCAACAACGCAGCCATGGCCATCTACCTCGAGCAGGCGCGCTGCGAGCTGATCGCCCCCAAACTCAAGGCCGTGGATCGGAGCCTCGACATGGTGCTTGCCTCCACCACGCTCGACTACAAGACGGAGCTGCACTACCCGGGGCTCGTCGAGGTCGGGACGGTCGCGACCCGGATCGGCACCAAGTCCTTCGAGCTGGCTCACGGCGTGTTCCAGGATGGAGTCTGCGCCGGCACGGGCAAGGTGGTGCTTGTTGTGTTCGACCTCGACAAGCGCGTATCGACCGCGCTTCCAGCGAGCGTGCGCGACGTCCTGCAGGGCCTATTGGCCGAAATCGGCGAATGATGTCCCGTCGGCGGCGGAGTCAGGTGGCGAGCGTGGGCGCGGAGACGTGAGGCGGCGACCGCTCGGGCAATGACGCACTCCTGCCGTCTATTCGGCGAGGCTCGCGATGAGTGTTCCCTGATTGACCTGATCGCCTTCCCTGGCCGCGACGCTCGCAATGGTTCCGGCGCGAGCCGCATGCAGCACGTGCTCCATCTTCATGGCTTCGACGACGGCGATGCGGGCACCCTTCTCAACTTTCTCACCCTCTGCGACGAAGATCCTGGCGACCTTGCCGTTAATTGGAGCGCGAATCGAATTGCCAGCATGGCCATCGTCGACGGCGGAGGCGTCGAACGTCGGGAAGGCCACCTCGATCGGCACCAGCCCGTCACGGGCGAAGATGCGATCGCCGCCGGGCGGCTGCAGCGCCGCGGGCATTGCCTGGGCGCCGGGCGATAGAGGCACAGGATCGACGAGTTTCGGTCCGTCTTTCCTCCACGCCACCTCGGCCGATAGCGGCTTCCCGTCGACGAGAAGACGGTATCTCTGACGCCGAGGCGGCCCTAGCGAGAATCCGTCGATGGCCTCCCATGGGGAGCGCCACTGGCCCGGAGCCGCGGTCGCGGCCGCGGCGTTCGCGGTTCGTCCGAGCAAGAGTTGGGCGATCGGCTCGCTCAGAGCTTCCGGGGCGATCTGATGTGCAGTCAGTCGCGTCTGCTCTCGCGCGATGAGGCCCGTATCCATGCGGGCGGACAGAACGGACTGAGCGGCCAGCAGGTTGTCGAGAAACTGCGCATTGGTCTTGATCCCGGCAACGAACGTGCCGGCAAGTCCGCGACGCGCGCGCTCGATCGCCGCCTCGCGCGTTCGCCCGGTGCCGATGATCTTGGCGATCATCGAGTCATAGAATGGCGACACGCTCGAGCCCGCCGCGACGCCGGTTTCGACCCGGATCCCCTCGCCGCTTCCCGCGACGAAGGCCGCGATGCGGCCGATGCTCGGCAAGAACCCCTTGTCGGGATCCTCGGCGCACAAACGGACCTCGACGGAATGGCCGGAGAACGCGATCGCCTCCTGGCTCAACGGCAAGCGTTCGCCCGCGGCAACACGCAATTGCCACTCAACGAGATCGAGACCGGTGATCTCTTCGGTCACCGGATGCTCCACCTGAAGGCGGGTGTTCATCTCGATGAAGTACCAGCGGGCATCGGCTGCGAGCGAGCCGCCCTCCACCAGGAACTCCACCGTCCCGGCACCCTCGTAGCCGACAGCCTTGGCCAGAGCGACGGCTGCGGCGCACATCCGCTCGCGCAGCTCTGGCGTCATGCCGGGGGCCGGCGCCTCCTCGATGACCTTCTGGTTCCGGCGCTGGAGGGTGCAGTCGCGCTCGAACAGGTGGACGACGTTGCCGTGGCTGTCGCCGAAGATCTGAACCTCGACGTGACGCGGATTGACGACCACCTTCTCCATGAGCACCCGCCCATCGCCGAAGGCGGCCTCCGCCTCACGCTTGGCCGATGCGAGCAGATCGGCCAGCTCGGCTTCCCTTTCGACGAGCCGCATGCCGCGGCCACCGCCGCCGGCTACGGCCTTGATCATCACGGGGTAGCCGATCCGGCGGGCCTCGGCAGCAAGCGTCGCCGCATCCTGCCGGGGACCAAGGTAGCCCGGCACGACCGGCACGCCCACCTTGATGGCAATCTCCTTCGCCGCAGCCTTGCCGCCGAGTGCACGCATGGCGTCCGCCGAAGGACCAATGAAGCGCAAGCCGGCCTTGGTGACCGCCTCGGCAAAGTCCGCATTCTCCGACAGGAAGCCATAGCCTGGATGGATGGCCTCAGCGCCGGTCGCCTGCGCGGCGGCGATGATTGCTTCGCCTCGCAGATAGCTCTCAGGCGCCGGGGACGGACCGATGTGGATCGCCTCATCGGCATCCTCGACGTGCAGCGCGCGTCTGTCCGCATCCGAGTAGACCGCCACCGTGGCGATGCCGAGCCGGTGTGCGGTGCGTGCTATCCGTCGCGCAATCTCGCCGCGGTTGGCAATGAGGATTTTCTTCAGCATGGGCGGCGTCGTCTCGCGAGGCGGTCAGACTTCAGGGCGTAGGGGTGCGGAGAAGATCCGCGGCGCCCTTCCTAGCACGGGTCCTGGCGCGGTCACACCCGCTCGGAGACCGCAAGCAGAGCGGGTTTACACAGCGGCCAGGAACACGCGCGCCAGACCCCAGCCCCGACCTGCCGTCGGCTGCAACCTTCGTTGACATCGCAAAGGCCCGCCGCCACCCTCGGGCCGGCGCAACCCCGCTCTCCCGGAGAGGCCCCCATGGCCATGCAATCGATCATCGGTCTCGATCACGTCGTCATACTCACGCGGGACCTCGCGGCGGCGGCAAAACGCTGGGAGGCCCTCGGCTTCACGGTCGCTCCCATGGGGATGCACACAGCCGTCATGGGCACGGCGAACCATACGATCATGCTCGGACCCGACTATCTCGAGCTCATCGGGGTGGTTGCCGAGACGGAGCGCAATGCGCCGAGCCGGGCCTTCCTGGCGCGACGCGGCGAAGGGATCGAGCGGGCGGCCTTCACGGGCACAAACGCCGACGATGGAGTCGCCGAGCTCAAGGCGCGCGGCTTTGCGGCGATCGGTCCTTATGAGTTCGGCCGGCCCGTGGAGCTTCCCGACGGGCGCAAGGTCGAGGCGCGTTTCCGCACCTTCCTTTGGCCGGTCGAGGAACGCCCCGGCGGCCTGCGAATCTTCGCGTGCGAACATCAGACGCGAGACTACGTGTGGGTTCCAGAGCTCACCCGGCACAAGAACACGGCCATCCGGATCGACCGCGTCGAGATGCTCGCGAAGGACCCGCAGGGCGCAGCGGCGCATATGGCGCGGCTGATTGACAGGCCGGTCGAGCCGCTGCCGGACGGGGCGCTCAAGGTGGCAACCGGGGCGGGGCGGGGCGACTTCGTGTTCCTCAATCGGGCGACGCTCGAGGCGCGCCATGCCGGCGTGCCGCTCGACGGGCTTCCCGACGAAGGCGCGATCACGATCGCGGTCAGGGTGCGCGACATCGAAGCGGCCGCCCGTGCGCTCGGAGAGAAGTGCGCGGTGCGCCGGGCGACGACGGCAACGGTCGCGCCGGCCGAGGCCAATGGCGTCCTTCTCGAGCTTTGCGTCGATCGTGCGTGATGAACAGGGCCGCCAGCGAACCGCTGTTATTGGTCCGAGAGCTCGATGCCTGGTACGGTCCGGCGCAGTGCCTCTTCGGCGTTTCCTTCGCGGTCGAGACGGGGGAAGCCGTGGTGTTGCTCGGTCGCAATGGCGCCGGCAAGTCGACCACGCTCAAGGCGATCATGGGCCTCGAGGTTCGCCGGCAGGGCGACATCAGATTCGGCGGGGCGCGGATCGACAAGCTGCCGGCGCATCGAATCGCTCAGCTCGGCCTTGGCTACGTGCCCGAGGACCGGAGAATTTTCGCGGGCCTGACCGTGCGCGAGAATCTGACGGTCGGACGTCAGGCGCCGCGTCGCGGAATCGCGTGGTCGGAGGAGGAGCTATTTCGGCTGTTTCCAAATCTTGCGGCCATGCCGGACAGGCTCGGCGGCCACATGTCCGGGGGCGAACAACAGATGCTGACCATTGCCCGGACGCTGATGGGGAACCCGCGCTGCATTCTGCTGGATGAGCCATCGGAAGGCCTGGCGCCGGTCATCCTCGATGGCATCGTCGAGGCGCTCGTCGAGCTGAAGCGACGCGGCGTGGCGCTGCTGCTCTCCGAGCAGAACCTGCGGTTCGCGCGGCGCATCGCGGAACGCGCGCTGATCATCGAGAGCGGGGTCCTCCGGTATGACGGCACCATCGCCGAGCTTGATGCGTCGCCCGCGCTCAAGGACAGGTATCTGGCGCCATGACGGAGAGTGGCCGGTCCCACCGAAACACCGCGAGCGCGGGCCCGGACCAGACGGCACGTCACCTCTACCTGTTGTTGCAGCGGAGCATCATCGCCTGGGGCCTGATAGCGCGGGTCGAGGCGGATGATGGCGCCGTCATCCGCATTACGGGGCTTGGCCGCGTCATCACCATATCGCGAGCGCCCGCGGGCCTTCCGTTCCGCTGGAGGGTGGCGTGCGACGGCCGGACGCGCTTCGCAGCGTCCGTGGTCGGGGTGCTGCGGCTGGTCCGGCGGACCCTCGATCCCGGCCATCGCGGAGGGCGCGCGCGGGCCGTGAGGACATCGCGAGACTGAGCGGTTCGCGGCGGCGGGGTCGCTGTGTCAGCGCAGGCGAACCTCGACGCGATCGCTGCGGCCCTTGGCGTCGATGACGGAGATGCGCGCGAAGCCACGAC
>CAYWBX010000217.1:0-1707 GCA_964456015.1 uncultured Hyphomicrobiaceae bacterium
TCGGCTCGCTCAATGAAGGCACGTGGCCGAAGGCTGTCGAGCCCGGCGCCTGGCTCAGCCGGCCGATGCGTGCCGAGCTTGGCCTTCCGGCGCCCGAGGAGGAGACCGGGCGCGCGGCGCATGACTTCGCGTGCCTGCTCGGCGCCGATCGGGTGATCATGACGCGCGCCAACAAGGTGGACGGCGTTCCGCGCGTGCCGTCGCGCTGGCTGCTGCGCCTGAAGGCACTGCTCGGCGGGCTTGGGCTTTCCGAGGCGCTCTCCGACCAAACGCCGTGGCTCGGCTACGCGCGTTGGCGCACCCGGACGGGCACGCCTGAGCCCTGCGGGCCGCCGGCCCCGAGACCAGCACTCGTCCTGCGACCGCGCCGCGCCAGCGTCTCCGACATCGAGACGTGGATCGCCAATCCCTATGCCCTGTTTGCCAAACGCATCCTCCGGCTGCTGCCGATGCCGCCGCTCGGCCAGGACCCAGGCCCGCGCGAAAAGGGACAGCTCGTTCACGCAGCGCTGTCCGCCCTCGCGCAACGGCATCCGCGGCAGCTTCCCGCGGACATCGGGGCTGCGTTCATGACCGAGGTGCGTGCGGCGATCGGCGCATTTGCGGATCAGCCGCGCGTCAAGGCGTTCTGGCTGCCGCGCCTCGAACGCTTCGCCGATTGGTTTGCCGCGACCGAGGCTGAGCGCCGCCGCGGCGTGGCAAAGGTGCTCGCCGAAGTGGCGGGCTCGCTCGTCATCGCAGCGCCGGGCGGCCCCTTCACGCTCACCGCGCGTGCCGACCGCATCGACGCGTCCCCGTCGGGCCTCGTCATCACCGACTACAAGACGGGCCGGATCCCAAGCCACAGGGAAGTGCAGCGCGGCATCGCGCCACAACTACCGCTCGAGGCCGCGATCGCGCTCGCAGGCGGATTTGTGGGTGTCCCGACGGCTGCGATCGCGGGGTTGCGCTATATCCGCGCGACCGGCGGTGAGCCGCCCGGCGAGGAGAAGGCGGTCGACACCGGCAAGCAGGATGCGGCGGCGCTGGCAACGTCCGTGCTCGGCGATGTCACGCGCCTCATCGCCGATTTCGACGATCCGTCGGTGCCCTATCTCGCGGTTCGCCGTGCCGGCTTCACCTACGAATACGACGCCTATGCGCATCTGGCGCGCGTTGCCGAGTGGTCGATTGACGCCGGGGAACCCGACGAATGACCCAGGCGGACCATCGCGAGCTTGTCGAAACCCGCCGGGAGACCGACGCCGCGCAGGCGCGCGCCGCGGATCCGGCTCAGTCGGTCTGGGTCTCGGCGAACGCCGGCACCGGCAAGACGCATGTGCTCACGAATCGCGTGCTGCGTCTTCTGCTCGCCGGCACGCGGCCGGAGCGCATCCTCTGCCTCACCTACACCAAAGCGGCCGCCGCCGAGATGTCGGCGCGCGTCTTCGACCGGCTCGCCAGCTGGGTCACGGCCGACGATGAATCGCTCGCCGCGGATCTTGCCCGCTTGAAACGTGCTCAAGCAACGGACGAGGAGAAGGCTCACGCCCGCGACCTCTTCACCGTGGCGATCGAGACCCCCGGCGGCCTCAAGGTGCAGACCATCCATTCCTTCTGCGAGCGGCTTCTGCAGCGCTTCCCGCTTGAAGCCCAGATCCCGCCCGGCTTCACCGTTCTCGACGCGGACGCCGGCCGAGGCACTCCAGTACTGATTGAAGCGCCGGC
>CAYWBX010000217.1:1717-6134 GCA_964456015.1 uncultured Hyphomicrobiaceae bacterium
GAGATCATGCGCCGCTCGATCGACGAGTGTCTCGCGGCGGCGACGCGTTCGACCAACGCACCGCTCGCCGACGCCTTGCGGACGGCGATCGCTTATGCCGTCGACGACCGCTTCGACGATATCCTGCGCGAGGCCCTGCGCCATTCCGACTGGATCGACACCGCAAGCCGCATCGACGAAGGCCGCGGGCCACGGTTTGCTGGCGCGGACGACCTTCTGCGCAGGACGTTCGGCGTGCGGCGCGGGATCACCGCGGCGGGAATCGAGGCGGAGATCGCAGCCGAGCTTTCCCAAGCCGACCTCGTCCGCATCGCGGCGGTGCTAGCGACCGGCAAGAAGTCGGATGCCGAGCTCGCTCGCATCCTGTCGCGCGCCAGCGAAATGTCGGCTGATGCGGAGCGCGCCGGCGCTCTGGCCGCGGCGTTGCTGACGAAAGACGGCAGACCGCGCGACCGCGTCATCACCAAGGAGCTTGGCGAAGCGCATCCTGACGTGGCGGACCGGCTCGCCTGGGCGCGGAGGCGGGTTCACGAGCTCACTTGCGAGCTGGCGGCGTTGCGCACAATCGAGGCGACGTCCGCTCTTCTGCGGTTGGCCGACGCCGTCCTGCAGCGCTACACGGAGCACAAGCGGCGCCGTGCCGCGCTTGATTTCGACGATCTCATTCGTGCGACCCGCCGCCTGCTCGCCAGCTCTCACGCGGCCGATTGGGTGCTCTACAAGCTGGATGGCGGACTTGACCACATCCTTGTCGACGAGGCGCAGGACACCGCAGGGCCGCAATGGGACATCATTCGCGCGCTGGCTGGCGAGTTCTTCGCCGGCAGGGGCGCGCGGGCGGGCGATGCGCGCACGGTGTTCGCCGTCGGAGACGAGAAGCAGTCGATCTACGGCTTTCAAGGGGCGGCGCCGGAACTCTTCGCCGAGATGGGCCGGCGATTCGCCGAACTCGCAAAGGCGGCGGCGCAGCGGTGGAGCAGCATTCCGCTCACCCTATCGTTCCGGTCCGCAGCGCCCGTGCTGGAAGCCGTTGACCGGGTGTTTGCGGCGGGGCCCGGCAGAGTGGGCGTCGCGGCGCCGGGCGCGATCGTTCGCCACGTCGCCAATCGCATCGGCCAGGCAGGTCTCGTCGAGATCTGGGAGACCGAGAAGCCGGTCGAAGAATCGCCACGCGAGGTCTTTCGGCCGTCCTCCGAGACCGCCCCGGCCTCGCCCGTCTCAAGGCTTGCGGCGCGAATCGCCGCAACGATCAAGAGTTGGCTCGAGAATGGCGAGCGTCTCGCATCCGAGGATCGCCCCGTGCGTGCGGGCGACATCCTCATTCTCGTTCGCCGCCGCCGCCCGTTCGCGGACGCGATGGTCGCCGCGCTGAAAGCCCGCGGCATCGCCGTCGCAGGGGCCGACCGGATGCGGCTCACCGAGCAAATCGCGGTGCAGGACCTGATCGTTCTGTGCGACTTCCTGCTGCTTCCGGAGGACGACCTTGCGCTTGCGACCGTTCTCAAGAGCCCGCTTTTCGGTCTCGACGATGACGCCCTTCTTGCGATCGCCCCGGGCCGTCGCGGCACGCTCTGGTCTGCGCTGCTTGCTGCTGCGGTCGGCGACGGACGGTTCCGCGAGGCGGCCGAGACCCTCAAGCGCTGGCGCGGGCGGGCTGACGTCGTTCCGCCTTTTGAGCTTCTGATCGAGGTGCTCGATCATGACGGGATGCGCGCGCGCCTTCTCCGCCGCCTCGGTCCCGAAGCGGCGGAACCCATCGACGAGCTGCTCGGTCTGGCACTGCGTCATGACGAGACGGCGCCGCCCTCGCTGCAGGGATTCATGCACTGGCTGCGCAGCGCCGACCGCGAGATCAAGCGCGACATGGAACACGGTCGCAACGAGGTCCGCGTCATGACCGTGCACGGCGCCAAGGGACTCGAGGCGCCGATCGTGTTCCTGCCGGACACGTGCTCGACCCGCACGGGCGACAGACCGGGTGGCCTCCTCGAGCTCGATCAGCATCGCGACGCGAGCGGCGCCGCAGCCCTCGTATGGCCAGTGAAGGGCTCGAAGGACCTGGGGCCTGTCGCTGCCGCTCGCAGCGCGAGCGGCGCGCGCGAGGCGGCCGAGCGAAACAGGCTGCTCTACGTGGCGCTCACGCGCGCCCGCGACCGCCTCTACATTGCCGGTTTCGAGGGCAGGAATGGCCGCGACCAGAACTGCTGGTACGACATCGTCGAGGCCGCGCTCGAGGGGCGGCTGGAGCGGCACACGGCGCCCGACGGGTCGATTGTCCGCCGCATGGGCGTGCCGCAAACGTCGCCGCCCGAGTCTCGAAAACGTGAGGCCGGCAGCCTGACGGATGCGCTCGAGCCACCGGAGTGGGCGCACCGCCGGGCGCCGAGAGAGGCCGACCTGACGGTCCCGCTTGCCCCATCGCGGCTCGCCCCCCTCGACATCGACCAGGAGGGCGAGCCGATCGCGGCGCCACCCGACGCGAGCGCCGCGCCCCCGCTGCTGCCCGTCGCGCGCGGCGGCGACGCGCAGCGCTTCCTGCGCGGTACGCTGACCCACGGGCTTCTCCAGCATCTTCCGCGCCTGCCGCGCGAGAGCTGGCAGCGCGCCGCCCGCGAGTTCGTGGCGCTGCGAGGTGCCGCGCTCACGCCGCGCGCCCGGTCGAGCATTATCGAGGAAACGCTCGCGGTGCTCCAGCATCCCGACTTCGCCCCCCTCTTCGGGCCGGACAGTCGTGCCGAGGTGCCGATCGTTGCTGAACTCGCCCCGCCCGATGGCCGCGGACCGATCCTGCGCCTGTCGGGCCAGATCGACCGCCTCGTGCGCCTCGACACGCATGTGCTGATCGTCGACTACAAGACCAATCGCCCCCCGCCGGCGGTGGCGGAGGCGGTCTCCGAGGCCTACCTGCTGCAGCTCGCCGCCTACCGGCTCGCTGCGGCACGGATTTTCGCCCCGCGCCCCGTCCGCGCCGCGCTGCTCTGGACCGACGGACCGCGCATCATGGAGATCCCGTCGGAGATGCTCGACACGGCCGAGCGCCGCCTCTTCGAGGCGGCGCGCTCGAGGGATGCGGTCGGCGCGTAACTGCCGCAACGGATGCGATAGGACGATGCCTTGACGCTCCGGGACGTGCTACCTACGTTCTGCCGACCGCGACAACCAGATTCCGCCCTGCGGTCGGCGAATAGGCCACGAGGAGGCCACGAGAATGACGACGCTGGTGAACGACACGACGTTCGATGCCGAGGTGCTTCAGGCGAAGGAGCCCGTCGTCGTGGACTTCTTTGCCGAGTGGTGCGGCCCGTGCAAGGCCATGGCGCCGGCACTCGATCTCGTCGCCAAGGAGATGGCGGGCAAGGTGAAGGTGGTCAAGATCGACGTCGATCGCAGCCCCCAGATCGCGCAGCGCTACCGCATCCAGGCCATGCCGACGCTGATGGTTTTCAAGGACGGGAAGGTCGCATCGACGCAGGTCGGCGCACTCGTTCAGAAGTCGAAGCTCGAGGAGTGGATCAAGAGATCCGTCTGAGGGTGCGCTGACGCCCGCCCGCTAAGGGTGGGACGCGACCGCGGCCGCGCAGGGCGATGCCGGTGCCGGCCGGGGCCGCGGCGGGGCGGACGAGCACATGAGCGACGTCAGGGACGGCGGCGCAGCGGGCGCGGCGGCATTTTGATCGTAGAGCCGTGCGCCGTGTTCCACAGCCCGATGTCGTGGGTGATCATCATTGCCGGCTCGACGACGCGCCAGCGGATCTGCCGGCCTGTGAGCGTCCATTCGATGAAGCCGGGTCTTGGCACGCCGCGACCGGCCTTCTGCTGCTCGATGATATTGAAGAAGCTCGTTGCGGGCGCCCAGACAATCGGCACGCCCGAGTGCTCCGACGTGCGATGAATGTGGACATGGCCGCAGGCGATGGCAGCGACACCGCCGCCGGCGCAGGTCTCGAGCAGCGTGTGCCGCACGGCATGGGGGACTGCGAGCGCGGTGACTGCGGGGTCCGCTGCGTGGGTTAGAAACGGCGGCATGTGCTGGAACAGCAGCACGGGGCGCCCGTCGCGGGTTGCAAGCGCATCAGCCAGGAAGTCCGCCTGTTCCCTTTCTTCGGTTCTGCCGCTGCCGAGAAGGGCCGTGTCAATGCCGATCAGCCGCCAGTGACCGATGTCGTGCCGCCACCATTGCGGGCCGACGAGGCGCCGCCAGCGTTGAATTCGCACTTCGTCGATCGGCTGGTCGAGGCGCACGGCGAGGGGGGACTCGCCGATGTCGTGATTGCCCGGAACGGCGAGCCAGGGGACGGGCAGTCTGTCGTGCTCGCCGCGCGCAAAGGCGAGGTCGGCATCGCCAGCCGCGCCATCGAACGAGAGGTCTCCGCTGTTGACGATGAGATCCGGTGGATCATCCCGCATCAGCCCAACG
>CAYWBX010000218.1:0-6129 GCA_964456015.1 uncultured Hyphomicrobiaceae bacterium
CACCGCGCTCAGCGCCCCGCTCGCGGCCCGCCTCGACGACATCCGGCCTCGGCTCCTGCACGATCTCCTTGCCCGTCGTCTGATCGACGATCTTCATCGACAGGCGGACCTTGCCGCGGTCGTCGAAGCCGAGCAGCTTGACGTAGACCTCCTGGCCCTCCTTCACGACCTCGCCGACCGTGGCGGGCCGCCCCTGGGTGAGCTGGGAGATGTGCACCAGTCCATCCTTCGCGCCGAAGAAGTTCACGAAGGCGCCGAACTCCATGATCTTGACGACCTTGCCCTTGTAGATCTGGCCGACCTCGGGCTCCTGCGTGATGCCGCGGATGCGGTTGAGCGCCTTCTCGATGGACGAGCGGTCGGCAGACGCGATCTTGACCGTTCCGTCGTCCTCGATGTCGATCTTGGCGCCCGATTCCGCGACGATCTCGCGGATCACGGAGCCGCCGGACCCGATCACCTCGCGGATCTTGTCCACCGGGATCTTGATGGTCTCGATCCGCGGCGCGTATTCGCCGAGTTCGGCTCGCGCCGCGCCGAGCGCCTTCGACATCTCGCCCAGAATGTGCATGCGGCCCTGGTGCGCCTGCTCGAGCGCGACGCGCATGATCTCCTCGGTGATGCCCGTGATCTTGATGTCCATCTGCAGCGACGTGACGCCGTTCGCCGTGCCGGCGACCTTGAAGTCCATGTCGCCGAGATGGTCCTCGTCGCCGAGGATGTCCGAGAGCACGGCAAAATCATTGCCTTCCTTGATGAGCCCCATGGCGATGCCGGCAACGGGCGCCTTGAGCGGCACGCCCGCATCCATTAACGCGAGCGAGGAGCCGCACACGGTCGCCATCGAGGACGAGCCGTTCGATTCGGTGATCTCCGACACGACGCGGATGACGTACGGGAACTCCTCCTGCGACGGCAGCAGGGGCCGCACCGCACGCCAGGCGAGCTTGCCGTGGCCGATCTCGCGGCGCCCCGGCGATCCCATGCGTCCCGTCTCGCCGACGGAGAACGGCGGGAAATTGTAGTGCAGCATGAACCGCTCGGTGCGGCTGCCCTCGAGCGCGTCGATGCGCTGCTCGTCATCGCCCGTGCCGAGGGTGGCGACGACCAGCGCCTGTGTCTCGCCGCGGGTGAAGAGCGCCGACCCGTGCGCCCTCGGCAGCACATGCACTTCGGATTGAATGGGCCGCACGGTCTTGAGGTCCCGCCCGTCGATGCGCCGCCCGGTGCGGATGATGTCGCCCCGGACCACGTCGGCTTCGAGGCTCTTGAAGACGCTGCCGAGCAGGACTTCGTCGGCCGGCGACGTCTCCGGCGTCATCATGGCCTCGAAGGCCTTCTTGCGTGCGGCCTCGATGAGCTCGTGCCGTTTCTGCTTCTCGGGCGTCGCAAATGCCGCTCTGAGATCGTCCTCGATCAGCGCCCGCATGCGCGACTTGTATTCGGACGAGTCGGTCGGCTGGAAGTTCCAGGGCTCCTTGGCGGCCTTCTCGGCGAGCTCGATGATTGCCTTGATCACGGGCTGGAAGCTGCGTTGGCCGAACATGACGGCCTCGAGCATCTGCGCCTCGGAAAGCTCTTTCGCCTCCGACTCGACCATCATCACCGCATCGGCGGTGCCGGCGACGACGAGATCGAGATCGCTCTTGTCCATCTCGTCGATCATCGGATTGAGCACGAACTGGCCGTCGATCAGACCGACCTTGGCCGCGCCGATCGGTCCGAGGAAGGGCAGCCCCGAAAGCGTCAGTGCCGCGGACGCGGCAACCATGCTCAGGATGTCGGCGTCATTCTCAAGATCGTGCGAGAGCACGGTGACCACCACCTGCGTCTCGTTCTTGAAGCCCTCGACGAAAAGCGGGCGGATGGGCCGGTCGATGAGACGGGAGACCAGCGTCTCCTTTTCGGAGGGCCGTCCCTCGCGTTTGAAAAAGCCGCCGGGAATCTTGCCGGCGGCGTAGGTCTTTTCCTGATAGTTGACTGTAAGCGGGAAGAAATCGACGCCCGGCTTCACGGTCTTCGCCGCGACCACGGTCGCAAGCACGCTCGTCTCGCCGTACTGCGCGACGACTGCGGCGTCCGCCTGGCGCGCCATGCGCCCCGTCTCGAGGCGGAGCTTGCGGCCGCCCCAGTCGATTTCCACGGTCTGAATGTTGAACATGTGAGTTCTCGGTCTTTCGCGGTTGCGGATGCGCGGCCCCTGCCGGGCATCCCAAATGCCATTCGCGCCGAAGCCTCCGCGAGGGAGCCGGCGCAATGGTGGTTTCAGGTTTGGCTCACGTGAGCCCCTTTGATGATGAGCGGGCTATCCCCTGCCGCCGTCAGCGGCGCAGATCCAGTCGCTCGATGATCTTCTGGTATCGCCCGTTGTCCTTTGACTTGAGGTAATCCAGAAGCTGGCGGCGCTGGCTCACCATCTTGAGCAGCCCGCGGCGCGAGTGATTGTCCTTCTTGTGGGTCTTGAAATGCTCCGTGAGGCTGTTGATCCGCTCCGTGAGGAGCGCGATCTGCACCTCCGGCGAGCCGGTATCGTTGGCCTTGGTCGCATTCGCTTTGATGACCTCGGCCTTGCGGGCAGTCGTCAGCGACATCGGATGATCCTTTCACTCGAGGATTGTGCGGCCCGTCGTCCTGCCCTGTCGGGCATACGGTCCTCATGTGCGGCCGGAGCCGGGATGTCGTCCAGCAGGGTCGCTTGATTGTGCAACGCAGCAGAGCGCTGGTTGCTGACGGCCTTATACACGAATTCCGGCCCATGGCGAGGAAAAAGGGCGGGCTCCCTGGGCCGACACGGCGGCCGTCGGCCGGTCCGCGGAGCAGGCAGGAACCTTGCCGAGAGGGCCGTCGCTTGGTCGCTTTGCCCGTGATGGTCCATGTGGGGGCGACGCGGCGGCTTTGTGCGCTCGACGCTGACTGGCTCACTGGTAGTGGAACACCCGGGTCGGGATGAGCTCGCCCTTCTCCATCTGACAGAGCGCGATCAGCGTGCCCTTCGAGATGGCATAGGCCTCCCCGGAAATGATCGGCGCGTCGCGGCCCCGCATGAGCACCGGCTGCCCGCGCGCAAGCCGGGCGGCATCGTGCGTGCCGACGGTCACCTCGATCAGGTCCGTCAGCGCCAGTTCGACCGGCTGCAGCAGGCGTCGCAGTTGTGCCCCGCCGTCGTCCGCGCCGTGCGCTGCCTCGAGCTGGGCGATGGTCACAGCCGAGTCTTCGGTGAAGGCGGCGACCCGCGTGCGCCGCAACTGGGTGACATGGCCGAGGCAGCCGAGTAGCCGGCCGATGTCGCGCGCCAGCGCCCGCACATAGGTCCCGCGGCCGCACTCCGCCTCGAACACCGCCGTTTCGGCGTCCGGCGTGCCGATGAGCTCAAGCTTGTCGATGACGACCCGTCGCGGCGCCAGCGCAACCGGTTCTCCGCCCCGCGCGAGATCGTAGGCGCGATGGCCGTCGACCTTGATCGCCGAGAACTGCGGCGGCGTCTGCAGGAACTCCCCCCGGAATTGCGGCAGGCACGCCTCGATCTGCGCTCCCGTCGGCCGCGACCCGCTCGTCCTTATCGGGCGGCCCTCCGCATCGTCGGTATCCGTTTCGATGCCCCACCGCACCGTGAAGCGATAGGACTTCTTGCCGTCGATGGCATAAGGCACCGTCTTGGTTGCCTCGCCGAGCGCGATGGGCAGCACGCCCGTCGCCAGCGGATCGAGGGTGCCCGCATGGCCGGCCTTTTGCGCCTGATAGAGCCAGCGCACCTTGCCGACGGCTTGCGTCGATGTCATGCCGACCGGCTTGTCGAGAATGATCCAGCCATGAATCGGATTGCCTTTCTTGCGTCGTGCCATGCGTCCTGCGTCGCTTGAGTGAAGAGGTCGGTGGAGTTCGGCGGGCCGGTGCTCCCGATGCCCTTGGGGCAGCTCCAGGATGTGACGTGGCAGCCGGGAGGAATGACGCCGCGTCTCACGATTTTCCTGTATCCCGGCGCACGGCCGGGCTGTCGAGCAGCCGATCGATGCGCTCGGCTTCGTCGAACGTCTCGTCGAAGCGGAAGCGCAGCTCGGGCGCAAACTTGAGATTGACCGCGTGCGCCGTCTCGCCGCGGATGAATCGCTTGTGCCGTTCGAGCGCCGCGAGCACGGGCTTCGCGTCCCGTCCGCCGAGCGGCATGACATAGACGGTGGCGAGCCTGAGGTCGGCAGAGAGCCGCACCTCCGGGATCGTGACGACGTGGTTGGCGAGCACGTCGTCGTGGATTTCCCCGCGCGCGAGCATGTCCGCAATCTTGTGGCGGATGAGCTCGGCGACCCGCAGCTGGCGTTGCGATGGTCCTTGCGCCACAGCCGTCCGTACTTTCGACTTCTGTTTCGACATCCTCTCTCTCCCTGCGTCCGGGATTGGACCGGTAGCGGGTGCCTTGCCCCGGATGGCAATCGGTTCCGGGGTCCGGGAGCCGATCAATGGGTCGGCGAGCGCGGCTTGTCGCGCCGAACCGAGCCTGCGTCAACCCATATCGGCGGAAACGGGCTCGGGCCGCGTCGTCCGCCGGCAACCCCACGCCAAGGAAGCGAAGGCCCAGGCTGAGCCCGCCCTGCATCGTCTGGGCGGCGGGCCTGGAACGGAGCCCCGAGACGAAGCGGCGCCTGCGACGAGGCCCCCCGGCATCAGTTTCGCTCGAGAAATACCGCAAAGCCCCCGCGCCGGCGTCATCAGTCTGCTGGCCGCCTCCGAGCGGCGACGCGACACAGGCGCACGCGGCGCACCCCTCTGGTCGCGCGACGTCGTCCACGCCGTGCGGACCTCGAGCGAGGGCGCGGGCCAGCGATTTCAGAGCGTCCGGGCGATGGTCTCGACCTGGAAGCACTCGATCTCGTCGCCTTCGCGGATGTCCTGGTAGTTCGCGAAAGCCATGCCGCACTCCTGACCGGCCGGGACCTCGCGCACGTCGTCCTTGAACCGTTTCAGAATGGCGAGCGTCCCTTCGTGAATGACCGTCTTGTCGCGCAGGAGCCGGACCTTGGCCCCGCGCTCGA
This sequence comes from uncultured Hyphomicrobiaceae bacterium, assembly GCA_964456015.1. Classification (GTDB taxonomy): domain Bacteria; phylum Pseudomonadota; class Alphaproteobacteria; order Rhizobiales; family Hyphomicrobiaceae. Next base: position 5,028 of record CAYWBX010000218.1, read on the forward strand.
CCTTGCCCTCGGTGACGAGGCAGCCGGCCACCTTGCCTTGCTTCGAGATGTTGAACACCTGCTTGATGGTGGCGTAGCCGAGGAAAATCTCCTTCTTGGTCGGTGCCAGCAGGCCCGACATCGCCGCCTTCACATCGTCGACGAGATCGTAAATGATCGAGTAGTAGCGGATCTCGATGCCTTGCGCGTCCGCCGCCTGTTTCGCCTGCAGGTTTGCGCGGACATTGAAGCCGATGATGACGGCCTTTGAGGCGGCGGCGAGTGCCACATCCGATTCGGTGATCTGGCCGACGCCCGAGTGCACGACGCGCGCCGTCACCTCCTCGTTTCCGAGCTTTCCGAGCGCCCCCATGATGGCCTCGACCGAGCCCTGCACGTCGCCTTTGACGACGAGCGGGAACTCCTTCTTTCCGGCCTCCTTGAGCTGCTGCATCATTTGCTCGAGCGTGCGCGCCGTTCCGGCCGAGCCGAGCGCTTCGCGCCGCTTTCTGATGCGATAATCGGTGATCTCGCGGGCGCGCGCCTCGCTCTCGACGACCGCGAACTGATCGCCCGCCTCCGGCGCCGAGTCGAAGCCGAGGACTTCGACGGGCACCGATGGCCCCGCCGAGACGACGTTTCTGCCGGTATCGTCGAGCAATGCCCTTACGCGGCCCCAGGAAGTTCCCGCGACCACGATGTCTCCGACCTTGAGCGTGCCGCGCTGCACGAGCAGCGTGCCGACCGGCCCGCGTCCGCGCTCAAGCTTGGCCTCGATCACGTACCCTTCCGCCGAACGGTCCGGATTGGCCTTGAGCTCGAGGATCTCGGCTTGCAGCGCGATCGCCTCAAGGAGCTTGTCGAGATTGGTCCGCTTCAGCGCCGAAACGGGAATGTCGAGCGTCTCGCCGGACATGCTTTCGACGACCACCCCATGTTGCAGGAGTTCGGTTGCGACCCGCTTCGGGTCCGCGTCGGGCTTGTCGATCTTGTTGATCGCCACGATCATCGGCACATTGGCCGCCTTGGCGTGGTTGATCGCCTCAATCGTCTGCGGCATGACGCCGTCGTCCGCGGCGACGACGAGCACCACGATGTCCGTCACCTTCGCGCCGCGCGCACG